>NZ_JAQFPJ010000062.1:0-520 GCF_027712065.1 Bacillus cereus group sp. BcHK124 | reverse complement strand
GGCTGAACATTGAGCTCTCTCTTTTCAATGAAAACTCACGAACAATTTGATGAATGGAATCACCGGTCTCAGAAACATTTATATAACGTTTATGTTGTCCATTTCCTTTACTTTGTGCTTGCGTACTAACAATTTGATAAGTAGCTGTTATAAGATTTCTTTTAGGATAACCTCCTTCCTCATCCTCTTTCTCAATTGTTGAATCCTTCCCTTTATCTAGTGCTATACCTGCAGTTAAACTCAACTCTTCTACTTCTTTACTGCTCCAACATCCTGTTAAAAATAGAAGCAAATGCGTCCATAACAAAGCCAAATAGAACCGCATATAATTAAATTTATTTTTCACACTACTCCTCCTTTTAATCGCGTAATAATAAGAAGAAGCAGTGGCAGTAAACCAAATAAAAATAAAGCAGCATTACCGAGCATATCCCCCAATTTAAGCAAGTCATTTATATTTTTCGAAGTCATAGCAATGATGTAAATGATTGGAATCAAAGCAAAAATAAACGGATGAATT
>NZ_JAQFPJ010000061.1:0-702 GCF_027712065.1 Bacillus cereus group sp. BcHK124 | reverse complement strand
TAAAGTTAGTTTGTCTAGCATCATAAAATAAAAATTGACGTTTCACGTTGTTTGTTTCGTTCAGTTTTCAAAGAACTTTTTTGGTGGAGCCTAGCGGGATCGAACCGCTGACCTCCTGCGTGCAAGGCAGGCGCTCTCCCAGCTGAGCTAAGGCCCCAAACAAGTATCGGGAAGACAGGATTTGAACCTGCGACCCCCTGGTCCCAAACCAGGTGCTCTACCAAGCTGAGCCACTTCCCGAAAGAAAACGCGCCCGAGAGGAGTCGAACCCCTAACCTCTTGATCCGTAGTCAAACGCTCTATCCAATTGAGCTACGGGCGCATATGGTGCCGAGGGCGGGGGTCGAACCCGCACGGTGGTCACCCACCGCAGGATTTTAAGTCCTGTGCGTCTGCCTGTTCCGCCACCCCGGCATGTCATATTGAAAATTGGAGCGGAAGACGGGATTCGAACCCGCGACCCCAACCTTGGCAAGGTTGTATTCTACCACTGAACTACTTCCGCAAGACATGTTTGAGTTATTTCATTAAAAGTGCGGGTGAAGGGAGTCGAACCCCCACGCCAAAGGCGCTAGATCCTAAGTCTAGTGCGTCTGCCAATTCCGCCACACCCGCATATTCATTAAAAATGGTGAGCCATGAAGGACTCGAACCTTCGACCCTCTGATTAAAAGTCAGATGCTCTACCAACTGAGCTAATGG
>NZ_JAQFPJ010000060.1:0-1095 GCF_027712065.1 Bacillus cereus group sp. BcHK124 | reverse complement strand
GTAACTCTTGGATTGGATGGTTTTTTATTTCTTGGTAGTTGTTGGCTTGTTTTCACTTCTCCAATAGACTGAATATGAACGACTTTCTTTCCTATAATCAGCCTTTCATAATTGGCATAAAATCCTTGGATTACATCTTTTTTAGATTTATAAGAAGTGTGATAACCATTTTTGTACTTTTTGAACGAATGCTTCCTTGCCTTATCAAAATCTTTTGAAGCCTGTTTGGGAACTTGTGCGTTGATGTCTTTTAACCACTCATAATTCTTTCGCTTCTTGATCTTTGTAAATCGTTTCTGTAAAGCTAACTGTGAAACAGATTTTCCAAATAGCTTATAGTATCTATCACTCATTCTTTTACAATAGTTATAAGCGAATCTTGCAGCACCAGCATGGTTTCTAAGCACTTTTTCTTGTTCAAGCGTTGGAATCAGTCTGACTTTCTTCGCCAATATCATCAGAATGTAACTCCTTTAATGAAAGATTTGTTCTTCTGAATCGTAGCGTGTTCCACCAGCATTCTCCTGAGACTACTCGGATGCAAACCTGTTAATTCTGATACTTGACTAACTCGTAAAAATTTCATTATTATTCTTACCTCATTGAACCTAACATAGAACATACGTTCGTTTCATTCAATGAAGTTTGATAGATTTAATTAAATGTATCTCGTTCAACTAAGGGCGCAATTCCTTAGCCAGTTCTCTTATGAACTTCTCATGTTTTCACATGAGCGCAGACTATATGTTTATCTCTTTAGAGATAGAGGATTTTTCCATCACCATAGGCTTGTGATGTACTCTCGCCAGTTATACGAGATAGTCGTTGAACGTTCATCTTATCCATTTTGACTTAGATGATTCGAGGCGGAAGACCCATTGTTCTAGTGTTTAGGATTTAACCTTGCACGATCTGATTGATTTTTTCTGCTTTCGCGACATTCACGCTCGCTATTTCTAGCCACGTTGTAGTTCAATCAGCTTTAGGGATTGCCCGCAGTTAACCCTCACTACTAGCCAATCACTTGACTAGCAGGGCTTACTGATATATTTAATTAACTTTCGTTATAATTGGTTAAATAAATCGTAACAGTTA
>NZ_JAQFPJ010000059.1:0-1324 GCF_027712065.1 Bacillus cereus group sp. BcHK124 | reverse complement strand
TAAAAAACTATAAAAATTTACAATTACAGGTTTTATATTTTACAGAATTCAACCTATAATATTTTCAGGTGATGAAAAGGGGGAAAAGGATGAAAACAACACGTGCTTGTAAAATCAATTCTATTACAAAAGAACAAACGGAAGCTTTAATTACTTTGATCCGTACGTTCGAAAGTGCAAAACGATATAGTTTTAATCGTTTAATTGAAGGAGAAAACGAGAAAGAATTGATTAAAAAACTACAACTTAAATATTTGTTAAACAAACGTTTTTGTGAAGATGCAGTTTTGCAAGCACAAACCATCCTTTCCTCCCAAAAAGAACTTCTTCCTGTTTACCTAGAAAACAATCAAAAAAAATTAGAAAAAACATTACAAAAAAAAGATGATTATGAAAGTGGCAGGAAAAACCCAAAAAAAGTTTCATTAGAAATTTGTCTAATTGGATTAAGAAAAAGACAACAAAAATTAGAACAAAAAATTGAAATGTATGAAACACATATTAAAAATGGAACATTACCTCCTATTATTTTTGGTGGACGGAAAAATTTCTATGAAAGAATGAAAGATAAGATATCTAATCAAGAATGGAAAGATTTACGTACAAGGCAATTATATTCTCGCGGAGATAAAAGTAAAAAAGGGAATTTGAACATGCGCATTACAGTTGATGATTGTGGGCAAGGATGGTTAGAAATTGCAAATCCATTAGAACGAACAAATGGAAAAACAAAGAGCCCCCGAATCAAAGTTCCGATTATGATTCCATATCGTTTTTATCATCAAATTACAAATGTCGTTATGGGAAAGCAAATCGGTGTAAATTCAAAAGGAAAACCGATTATAGAGCATCAAAAATATAGTGTAGAAATCATTCGTAAACAAAATGAATTTTATGTAAATATTACGTTTGATGAAACAAAAATAGGTCGTGTACTAGATTTCAAGGAAACACCACAATCAGATGTAATTGCAGGAATTGATGTAAATCCGGACCGCATTGCAGTTAGTTTATGTACAAAACAAGGTAATTTTAAAGGTTCAAAAATTTTTTATCTACACAATCTGAATACATTTTCAACAAACAAACGCGCACCGATAATTGGACAAATCGTACAACCAATTAAAACATGGTTATTGGAAAACAATGTAGGTGGAATTGTTTTAGAAGATTTAAAGTTTCAACAATCTCATGATACTGACAAATACAGTAATCGTAATTTCCATCAATTTACGTATAAAAAGATGTTGAACAGTTTAATTCGTATGGCTCTTCGTAACGGATTTTCTGTTAAAACAGTAAACCCCGCTTATACAAGTGTGAT
>NZ_JAQFPJ010000058.1:0-1381 GCF_027712065.1 Bacillus cereus group sp. BcHK124 | reverse complement strand
GTAGCCCAGCGAGTAGGTGGGAGATGAATTGGCTTCGAACAAGAGATGGCAGGAAGTCATCTTAATTGTTCGACATATGTAAAGTGTTACCGGATAATTTGTCATAATCACTTAACTAACTATCGAATGTACGTTTGATATATAATGGAAATATATCGAAATGGAGGTGAAATGAAGGATGATCAATAAAGCGTATAAATTTCGTATCTATCCAAATAAAGCACAAGCGATCCTGATCAATAAAACGATTGGTTGTTCTCGTTTTGTATTCAATCACTTCCTATCTCTATGGGATAATGCATACAAAGAAACAAGAAAAGGTTTGACATATGGTACATGTTCTGCCAAACTTCCTGCCATGAAGAAAGAGTTTGTTTGGCTAAAAGAAGTGGATAGTATTGCTATTCAATCGTCTGTTCGCAACCTTGTGGATGCTTATACACGCTTTTTTAAAAAACAAAACAGTGCCCCGCGTTTCAAATCTAAAAAGAACAACGTACAATCTTATACCACAAAACAAACAAATGAAAACATTGCTGTTGTCGGAAACAAAATGAAATTGCCGAAACTAGGTCTTGTTCGATTTGCCAAAAGTCGTGAAGTAAAGGGACGTATTTTAAATGCTACGGTTAGACGGAACCCTTCCGGCAGATACTTTGTGTCATTGTTAGTTGAAACAGAAGTGCAAGAACTTCCGAAAACACATTCTTATATTGGAATGGATGTAGGATTAAAAGATTTCGCCATTTTGTCAGATGGAACAACTTATAAAAACCCTAAATTTTTTCGCTCATTGGAAGAGAAGTTGGCAAAAGCACAGCGTGTTCTTTCTAGAAGAATGCAAGGATCTTCTCGCTGGAATAAACAACGAGTAAGGGTAGCTAGAATTCATGAATACATAGCTAATGCTAGAAAAGATTACTTGGACAAAATCTCAACTGAAATCATCAAAAACCACGATGTTATCGGTATAGAAGATTTGCAAGTATCGAATATGTTAAAAAATCATAAGTTAGCAAAAGCGATTAGTGAAGTATCTTGGTCACAATTTAGAACGTTGCTAGAATACAAGGCAAAATGGTATGGAAAACAAGTCATTCTGGTATCCAAAACATTTGCTTCAAGCCAATTATGTTCTTGTTGTGGGTATCAAAATAAAGACGTTAAGAATCTAAATCTTCGTGAATGGGATTGTCCTGAGTGCAATAGTCATCACGACAGAGATATTAACGCAAGTATCAATCTTAAAAATGAAGCTTTAAGGCTTCTAACCGTAGGAACTACGGGGATAGCCTAATGAATTAGAAGCCATTAGGCTTCTGTACTTAGGAATCTCCCACTTCAAACAGTCCGTAAGGACGTTAAGTGGTGAGTAGTTCAA
>NZ_JAQFPJ010000057.1:0-1407 GCF_027712065.1 Bacillus cereus group sp. BcHK124 | reverse complement strand
AATCACTTGACTAGCAGGGCTTACTGATATATTTAATTAACTTTCGTTATAATTGGTTAAATAAATCGTAACAGTTAATTACCCTTCTCGTTGTATTGTAATCATATTAATCATTATATTAAGTATAATGGATGAAATTAAAAAATTGAAATTAATTCTCACCTCAATCTCATCAGAAAACCTACTACCACTTGTGCAAAAACAAATAGTTCATTATCCTTAAAATATAATCTCATTCGCTCGGAGGGAACTATGTTACAAAAATTCGGTTTCTCACAATATGAAAGCCAAGCTTACGAAGTTGTCGTATCAAGCAACGAGCCATTAGATGCTACAACGATTGTAAAGCATTCTGGCGTTCCAAAAGCAAAAATATATGAAGTGCTAGCACGCCTGATTGATAAAGGAATGGTAATGGATTCTGTTTCAGAGAAGAAAAAGATGTATACAGCATTACCACTCAAGCTAGCAATTGAAAAATTAACGACAGAATTCCAATCCAATATTAAAGAATTAGAGACAACTATATCAAAAAAATCATTTACAGATGACCGTGTGTGGAGCTTAAAAATGCAATCTTCTATTCGCGTTCAAAGTAAAGAGCTCATCGAAAGTGCAAAAGAATCGATTCGCATTTCGGCTTGGAACGATACTCTTTTAGAATATCTTCCGTTACTAGAAGAAAAAGCAAAACAAGGCGTCCAAATTGAGTCTCTTATAGTTGGAGAAGTAGAAACGAATTTAGAAAACATGCATTTTCTAATTCCAGCTGAAGAGCCTAACGCATTAGAGCGCTATTTACTGCTCATCGTTGACGACCGCGAAATTTTATTTGCTGGTGTAGAGCAAGAGTCATGGCAAGCAATGAAAACAATGTCACAACCTTTCGTAAAGTTCTTTACAGAATTTTTCTATCACGACGTTGCACTTGCAAAGATTACCCAGAAACACCATGATCTCTTTATGGAAGATGAGGAAATTAAGAGTTTGTTGATGAAGTTGAGATATTAAAAAAACGCCTCTATTACAAGGCGTTTTTTTCTACATTTCTTTTCTATTTTTCATCCTTAACACATAAGCACCAGCAATAATAAAAACAAGTCCTAAAACGGATAAAACCGTAAATTCATTGCCGACGCCGCCTGTAGCTGGTAATCGCACTTCATTATGAGTACTAGGTTGTTGCATCGGCTTCACATCAGCGGAAGGTTTCACTTCTCCATTTGGTGTTGGCTTATTTGGCTTAGAAGGAAGCGATGCCTTTTCTTCTTTCTTATTTTTCACAATATGTTTAATAATTTCTCCATCCTCTTTTATTTCAAATGCGAATGTCTCTTCATTTATTACATATCCATTTGGTGCTATTGTTTCTTTATACGTGTACTTTCCGTATGGTAGTTTGAATTT
>NZ_JAQFPJ010000056.1:0-1435 GCF_027712065.1 Bacillus cereus group sp. BcHK124 | reverse complement strand
TGAAGTGACCCCTAAAAGTTAGACACGGTTATTTCATTAGGCAGCTTGATCCAAATGAGTCCGGTATTGTACCGGGCTCATTTTTAATTTTGCCTTAATCCGTTTCGTATTATAATAATCTATATATTTTTCTAATTCTATTTTAAAATGATCTACACTTTCAAACTCTTTTATGTAGAGGAACTCCGACTTCATAATCCCAAAGAAATTCTCTATTACTGCGTTGTCGTAACAGTTTCCTTTTCGAGACATACTCTGTACGATCCCCCTTGATTCAAGTGTACGGACGTATTGTCTCATTTGATAATGCCATCCTTGATCCGAATGCATCAGTAGCTGGTGGTTTTCAGGTAAACGTTCTAATGCTTTCTCTAACATCTCTGAAACAAGTGAATACGTCGGTCTAGAACCGATTGTATAGGTAATAATTTCACCATTATATAAGTCTAATACAGGTGATACATACAGTTTCTCTCCAAACAATTTAAACTCTGTGATGTCCGTTACCCATTTTTGATTCGGGACATCTGTATAAAAATTACGCTCTAAAATATTAGGTGCAATTTTACCGACTTTCCCTTTATAGGATTTATATTTCTTCATACGCACAACACACTTTAATCCAAGCTCTTTCATAATGCGCTGAACCTTCTTGTGGTTCACTTTCTGGCCACGATTCGTTAATTCATCACGAATGCGACGGTAACCATAACGACCTTCATTTTCCTCATAAATTGCTTTAATTTCAGCTTTCAAATCGGCATCTTGATCCGGACGATTCATTTTCTTTACTAAATCATAATACGTACTCCGTGGAATACCAGCTAGCTCCACGAGTGCCTTCACCGAATATTTATGCCTTAATTCATAGACTACTTGTGCCTTGTCTTGTTTCGTGATTTTTCCTTGTTTTGAACTAAGGCATTCAACTTTTTTAAGTACTCATTTTCCATTTCAAGCTGTTGAATACGTGCTTCAAGTGCTTCGACTGACCCTTCAGCTAAAGCTTGTTTTACTTGTTTATTTGAATCTTTTTTCATGGATGGACGCCCCTTTTTCTTAGATTGAAGGGCATCAATTCCTTGTGTTTCGAGCTGTTTTTTCCAAACAGAAATCGTTGAAGGGGCAGGAATGTTAAAGATAGCTGCCGTCTCAAATAAGGACATACCGTTTTCAATCATAAAGTTTAGTACGTCTAGTTTAAATTGTTGTGTGTAATTTGTACATCGTTTTAGAAAAGCTTCCATACCATTCTGTTTATATTGGTTTACCCAATTCAAAATAATTGTGTCACTTATACCAATCGATTTACCCATTTCTCGATAACTTTCATTTCCGTTTAAATAACGTAAAACGATTTGTATTTTTTCATCAGCTGTAAATTTAGCCATAGAAAAACTGCACCTCCAATTGTTAGACTGTGTCTAACAATTGG
>NZ_JAQFPJ010000055.1:0-1497 GCF_027712065.1 Bacillus cereus group sp. BcHK124 | reverse complement strand
TGAACTGTACCCCGAATCATGGACACTTAAAAAAAGCCCCATGATTCGGGGTTTTTGTGTATTTTTATCAAAAAACCTCGTTATAATGGAATCAACGATAGAAATGAGGTACGGAGAATGAGTAAAATTATTTTTAACGAGATTCAAATGAAACAGCTAGAAAAAAATAAAAATGTATTAAAAGCGTCGGAACGTTCGATTAGCTATTGTCCTGATTTCAAAATAAGAGCGGTAAAAGAAAATCAACAAGGAAAAGGTCCTAGCCAAATCTTTTTAGAGAATGGGTTTGACTTAGCTGTGATTGGTGAGAAGAAACCAAAACAATGCTTGAAACGCTGGCGAAGAACCTTTGAACAATTTGGTGAAGAGGGCTTTTATACAGAACGCCGCGGGAAAGGAAGCACGGGACGCCCTTCGGAAAAAGCTCTTTCTTCTGATGAAAAATTAAAAAAAGCGGAAGCACGTATTGCGTTTTTAGAAGCGGAATTGACATTCCTAAAAAAGTTAGACGAACTCGAAAGGCAGGCGTTACAGAAGAAGCGTTAACACCACGAGAAACATACGCACTGATTGAACAAACCATACGTCGCTTCCAATTCCCACGTATGGTGCGTTACCTTTGTACACTGGCTGGGGTAAGTCGGAGTGGATACTATGCGTGGCTTCATCAGTCAGATAAACATCTAGAAAAAGAACGTAATGATGAAACAGATTATGAATGGATCCAAGAAATTTTTAATCGAAAAGGAAAAATATGTGGTGGTCGTTCTATCAAAATGGTGTTGGAAAAGACAAAAGGAATTTGTATGAATCTCAAGCGTATTTACCGTATTATGCGTAAATATAATCTTGTGACAAAGATTCGCCGAGCAAACCCTTATAAACATATCGCAAAAGCGACACAAGAACATAAAACATGTCCGAACCTTTTAAATCGCCAATTCAATCAAGAAGAGCCTGAAAAAAGTATGTTAACCGATATTACCTATTTATTTTATGGACAAGGAAAGAAGGCTTATTTATCATGTGTAAAAGACAGTACAACACGAGAGATTTTAGCCTATCATGTCTCCTCTTCTTTACAAATGGATATCGTCTATCAAACATTAGATAACTTGAAAGAGAGATTAGGAGAAGTCATCCATCCTGAAGCGCTTCTACATTCAGACCAAGGTATTCATTATACACACCCTGAATTTCAGAAACGTGTAAGAGAAATGGGGATCAAACAATCTATGTCCCGTAGGGGCAATTGTTTAGACAATGCCCCAATGGAATCCTTCTTTGGTCATATGAAAGATGAATTAGATTACAAAGATTGTCAAACCTTTGAATCCCTTGAGCTCAACATAAAGGATTATATGGAGGAGTATAATTATAATCGTTATCAGTGGACATTAAAAAAGATGGCTCCGATCGAATATCGGAACCATCTTTTAAGTGCTTGATTTTTCAGGGCTTTTTTATTAAACTGTCCATTTTATAGGGTACAGTTCA
>NZ_JAQFPJ010000053.1:0-1671 GCF_027712065.1 Bacillus cereus group sp. BcHK124 | reverse complement strand
TAAAACACATTTGAGAACTCACAATCTGACTCGTTTGGTAATAGAACGAGTGCCGTATCTGCTAGATGCACTGGATATGGAGTGGTGATGGCACACCGCAATCTTGCACGTCAGCGATACTAGAAATAGACTTCGTCTTTGGTAGCAAGAATCCCACTGACGTTAGTCAGCTTGCGGCTTTAGCCGTGGGAGTGTCAATATAGTAGTCTTAGTCCTTCTAGCGATTGTATATATGTTAGTTGGGAATTATTTTTATAACTATGCGTTGAATGCGAAACAAGAAAAAGAATTTTTAGAGGATAACCCTCACTTAGTAGAAACTGTGAATGCATCAGGAGATGTGTTGGCTACAAATGAAGAAAAGGATGCCAACTTTGTATCAAATCATAAACATAATACACTACACATAAATTCTTTCGATAAGTTGGAATGGAGAAGCTGAGAAGATAGATTCAAATGCATATTGGAATACCGTATGGAAGTTCGTGGGAAGATATATTTAAGTATAATTAGATTTACATATACGATAATCAGAAGGTAATACTTTTGATTATCGTTTTTCTATTTATAAATTTATTTTAGGTTGTAGTATATAAGGCTTGAAGCATAAATTTTTGAATTCCTTAGTGCCGGTGCTACAATGATTGACAACTACATGTTAATGAGGTGTTTCTATGAAAATTGAAGTATGGTCAGATTTTGTGTGTCCATTTTGCTACATTGGGAAACGTAGATTAGAGATGGCTTTAGAGCAATTTCCACATAAGAATAATGTTGAAGTTGAGTTTAAAAGTTTTGAATTAGACCAGAATGCTCCAATCTATTCTGGAACAAGTATTAATGAGGTGCTTGCATCAAAGTATGGCATTAGTATTGAAGAAGCTCAGCGAAATAATATACAACTAGGAAATCATGCAGCTAGTATGGGCTTAAGTTTTAATTTTGATGAGATGAAGCCGACGAACACTTTTGATGCGCATCGCCTTGCGAAATTTGCAAAAGATCAAGGGAAAGAAAAAGAGATTACGGAGAATCTACTTTTTGCATATTTCACTGAATCGAAAAATTTAAGTGATGTGGATACGCTTGCTACTATCGCTGAAGCTTCAGGTTTAGATAAACAAGAAGCTTTAAAGGTTATTAATGATAAAAATGCATATGCAAATGATGTTAGAGTTGATGAAGCGATTGCTCAACAATATCAAATTTCAGGAGTACCTTATTTTATTATTAATCAAAAGTATGCTATTTCAGGTGCGCAACCATTTGAAACTTTTGTTGGTGCACTTCAGCAAGTGTGGGAAGAGGAGAATCCTGTACCTAAGTTACAAGAGCTCTCTTCAGAAGGTGGAAGTGATATGTCTTGTACGGATGAAAGCTGTTCGGTACCTTCAAAAGAACAATAGTTTTTATGATGGAAAGCAACCCATAGTGTATTATATGGGTTGCTTATATATTCTTATAGAAGAGATATGTAAATAGGATTTTAGAAAAATGAAGTTTTTTTATAAAAATGTATTGACGATTGTACCTTAGAGGTGTAATATAGAAAAAGTCGCCGATAACAACAACATCGAAAGCGACAAACGAAATAAAAAACTTAGTTGACATTGAAAGATGAAAATGTTAACATAAGGAAGTCGCAAATGAGCGACTAAGTAGTTCTTTGAA
>NZ_JAQFPJ010000052.1:0-1752 GCF_027712065.1 Bacillus cereus group sp. BcHK124 | reverse complement strand
GCCACTGGACCTCAAGGTGTTCAAGGTAACACAGGGGCTACTGGTGCCACTGGACCTCAAGGCGTTCAAGGTAACACGGGCGCTACCGGTGCTACGGGACCTCAGGGTGCTCAAGGTAACACGGGTGCTACTGGCGCTACCGGACCTCAAGGTGCTCAAGGACCAGCGGGCGCTACTGGGGCTACCGGACCTCAAGGTGCTCAAGGGCCAGCAGGGGCTACTGGCGCTACCGGACCTCAAGGTGCTCAAGGACCAGCAGGGGCTACTGGCGCTACGGGACCTCAAGGCGTTCAAGGTAACACGGGTGCTACTGGCGCTACTGGACCTCAGGGTGCTCAAGGTAACACGGGTGCTACTGGGGCTACCGGACCTCAAGGTGTTCAAGGTAACACAGGGGCTACCGGCGCTACTGGACCTCAAGGTGTTCAAGGACCAGCGGGCGCTACCGGCGCTACCGGACCTCAAGGTGCTCAAGGTAACACGGGTGCTACTGGTGCTACCGGACCTCAAGGTGCTCAAGGTAACACAGGGGCTACTGGCGCTACTGGACCTCAAGGTGCTCAAGGACCAGCGGGCGCTACCGGCGCTACTGGGGCCACTGGACCTCAAGGTGCTCAAGGACCAGCGGGCGCTACCGGCGCTACTGGACCTCAAGGTGCTCAAGGACCAGCGGGCGCTACCGGCGCTACTGGACCTCAAGGTGCTCAAGGACCGGCGGGGGCTACTGGGGCCACTGGACCTCAAGGTGTTCAAGGTAACACAGGTGCTACCGGCGCTACTGGACCTCAAGGTGCTCAAGGACCGGCGGGCGCTACTGGTGCCACTGGACCTCAAGGTGCTCAAGGGAACACGGGCGCTACTGGTGCTACTGGACCTCAAGGTATTCAAGGACCAGCAGGGGCTACTGGGGCTACTGGACCTCAGGGTGCTCAAGGACCAGCAGGGGCTACTGGTGCCACTGGACCTCAAGGTGCTCAAGGGCCGGCGGGCGCTACTGGGGCCACTGGACCTCAAGGGCCTCAAGGGAACACGGGCGCTACCGGCGCTACCGGCGCTACTGGTGCCACTGGACCTCAAGGTATTCAAGGGCCAACGGGCGCTACTGGTATAGGAGTTACCGGACCTACTGGACCTTCTGGTGGGCCTCCTGGACCTACTGGACCTCAAGGTGTTCAAGGGCCAACGGGCGCTACTGGTATAGGAGTTACAGGACCTACTGGGCCTACTGGACCTAGCTTCCCTATAGCAACAATTGTTGTAACAAACAACATTCAACAAACAGTACTACAATTTAATAACTTTATCTTCAGTACTGCAATTAACGTAAATAATATTATCTTTAATGGCACAGACACAGTTACAGTTATCAACGGTGGTATTTATGTAATTAGCGTATCCATCTCTACAACTGCACCAGGATGTGCGCCACTCGGAGTAGGAATTTCAATAAATGGAGCAGTTGCAACTGACAACTTCTCTTCAAATTTAATAGGCGACTCACTTTCATTTACTACAATCGAAACATTAGCTGCAGGAGCAAACATTTCTGTCCAATCTACTCTTAACGAGATTACGATCCCTGCAACAGGAAACACTAACATTCGTCTAACTGTATTTAGAATCGCTTAAATTTCACTATTTATTGTTTATGGCAAATAAAAAAAGAGCGAGAAACTGAACTGCACCCCAATTGTTAGACACAGTCTAACAATTGGAGGTGCAGTTTTTCTATGGCTAAATTTACAGCTGATG
>NZ_JAQFPJ010000051.1:0-2367 GCF_027712065.1 Bacillus cereus group sp. BcHK124 | reverse complement strand
TTAGTCGGGTAAGCGGGGGGCATCGCTGCCCCCAACTCCCCTCAGAACCGTACGTGACAGTTTCCCATCATACGGCTCAAGCCTTCTTTTTATCCGATTTCAGTCCCTTTAGTATAGGCAAGGTAAGTGAACTAATTTTAAGTTTAAATTAGACAATATGAGGTGTTGCGGAACAGGCATGTCTTTTACGACTACCTTTTCCCCGTTTTGTAGTGGAGTTTTGCAGATAGCGCAGCGGTAACCTTGTTTTCTAGCCAGCTTCATTCTATCCATCGTGTTTTCCGTATCAAATACCTTACGGTCTCTTTTTTCCCAGTATTCTTTCAATGTTGGGTCATCAGGACTATTTTTGAATTTCACCATGTTGTGTCTCTCAATCTTAATCCATGACATATGTAAGAGTTGGATATTTGTTTTCGGGCAGGTTGGTGTCCAAGCATTTCCACCATGATGTGGATGCCTGTAATATCTTGCATATATCCATTTCCACGACTTCTTTGGATGGAGCTGTCGAAGATGTTTGCCGATTCTCCAATAGATATAGCTATCCATTGTACCAAAGATTTTCTTAGAAACGACATGTTTCCAGTATTGCCCGTATCCTCTGATAATAGGATTAAGCACTCGGATGATTTCTCCGATGGGTTGACCCCTCATGACACGTAAAGTATCTCCAATTTTCTTCTTCGCTTTCTGTCTACTGCCCTTACTTGGTTTGATGAACAGTTTATTCCCCTGTTCAGTTTGGTACTGCCGAATCAAGAATCCTAGGAACTCAAATCCTTCCTCAATATGTGTAACCTTCGTCTTTTCAGGGCTTAATTCCAATCCCCTGTCCTTTAAGTAGGGACGAAGTCTCATATATACAGAGAGTGCTTGTTCTTTTGTCTCCGTTAAGACCACAAAATCATCTGCGTAACGGATAAGGGTAAATTTGCAAGCAGGATTCATAATATAACTATCATTAGCTTTATAGTTTTTCTTGTAAGTAATTCCCAAGGTTTCTTCCATTCCATGAAGGGCAATGTTAGCGAGAAGTGGCGAGATAATTCCTCCTTGCGGAGTACCTTCTTGCGTTTCCGCGAAAAAGCTTTGCTCCATGTATCCCATCTTGAGCCATCGCTTCAATAGTTTTCTTCCGGGGAAGTAAGAAGTTTGTTTGAGTATCCACTCATGGTTGAGATGATCAAAACAGCCCTGAAAATCTCCTTCAAATATCCATTTCTTCTTTGTGCCCCCGTTGATTCTATTGAAAATGCTTCGTATGGCATCATGGGTACTTCGCTTAGGACGAAACCCGTAAGAAATAGCTTCAAATCTGGCTTCCCACTGTGGTTCAAGGGCATTTCGCACTATATTTTGATATACCCTATCCTTTATAGTTGGGATGCCCAACGGTCGCAATTTTCCGTTTTTCTTCACAATGTATATACGTTTTGCTGGTTTTGGTCGGTGTTGTAGCGTATTTAACTTTTTGAGTTGCTCATAGAGAAGATTTCTTTCTCTGCGACTCAAGGCTGTATGTTCATCAACACCTGCTGTTCGCTTTCCTTTATTCTGCTGTGTTACTCGTCTAATTGATAACAGTAAGTTTGCTTCGCTTCTCATGAGTAAGCGTTGAAGTTTTCTTACCTTTCTTTGTTGCTGTAACTGTTCGGCACGGTAAATTCTTTGTCGTAACTTCGTCACATACATCTGAACTGCTTTCCAGTTTGTATACGAGACGTGCGCCGACGCTCGTTCTGAGGTGTTCATAACTGCACGCTCCTATTCGTCAGAAGATAACTTACAAATGTATTTCCATGTTGAAGACCTATAAGAAGTGGGCTCCCTTTCAGGCTTGTCATGGGTTTGTCCGTAAGGACGACAATATCCGCTCAGTTATACATATTTCTATGCTTTCCTGTTTCCTTTCGGCTAGCGGCTTTTGCTTTCTCTTATATCCTTTACCCTCTGCCACATCGTTTGACTTTACAGTCATCCTACTGCTTGCGCAGATGACATAGGGCTTACCAAGTTTCACATTCCACAGATACGACAGGGTTAGGTGGACTCTTTACTCCGGATAAGTTGCGGGATGCAACGCGGCAGTATTATGAGAATGCCTTTCCTCTTATCAAGACCTGGGTAGAGCTGTACATTATCCCAAGCTAACGATTACGAAGCTTACGAGCCTTCACTCTCGTTCACCGTACCTGTCTTCTCCTAGCGGTATTCCGAGTCATGTACAGACTCTCTGTTTCCACATTTCCTCATGCAACCCACGAGCCCGTTACCAAGTCCGCAGTTTCGGATGGAGATAGACTTTGCATCTAATCTAGTAGCAGAAGCTACCCTGTGGGAATGCGACTTCTTGTCGCACCATAA
>NZ_JAQFPJ010000050.1:0-2401 GCF_027712065.1 Bacillus cereus group sp. BcHK124 | reverse complement strand
ATGTTTAAAGCACTGGCTCTTTGCAATTGATGTTGTATAGTCCGTTCCCTAAGCTCACCTTGTTTTCCGAAGAAAATAGCTCTTGCTAATCCGTTCATGGCTTCTCCTTTATTTAATCCCCTTTGTATTTTTCTTCTTAATGATTCATCCGATATATAATTCAAAATAAAAATTGTTTTTTCTATTCGACCCATCTCACGTAAGGCTATAGCCAAGCTGTTTTGTCTTGAATAAGATCCTAGTTTCCCCATAATAAGGGATGCTGAAACTGTTCCTTCTCTTATTGAGTGAGCTAATCGCAAAACATCCTCATAATTTTCTTTAATGACCTTTGTATTTATTTGTCCACGTAAAATGGCTTCTAATTTTGGATACTCACTTGCTTTATCTATTGTAAATAATTTTGAGTCTGCTAAATCTCTTATTCTTGGGGCAAATTTAAATCCTAATAAATGAGTCAGTCCGAATATTTGATCTGTGTAACCAGCTGTGTCTGTATAATGCTCTTCTATGTTTAAATCCGTTTCATGGTGCAACAAACCATCTAAAACATGAATCGCATCCCTTGAATTAGTATGAATAATCTTTGTGTAGTAAGAAGAGAATTGATCACTAGTAAAACGGTAGATGGTGGCTCCTTTTCCAGTTCCATAATGTGGGTTTGCATCTGCATGTAGTGATGAACACCTAACTGCATTCTCATACCGTCTGATGAGGATGTTGTACCGTCTCCCCAATAGGAAGACAATTGTAATTTGTGATGAAAATTTACTAATACGGCTTGGGCTTTATTCATTGCATCTTCATACATGCGCCATTGAGATACATTGGCTAATTGCTTATATGTAAGTCCGGGTGTTGCTTCAGCCATCTTGCTTACACCTATATTCATTCCCATTCCTAAAAGGGCAGCCATAATAATAATCGTTTCTTCTTTATCCGGTTTTCGATTATTGGAAGCATGAGTAAATTGCTCATGAAATCCTGTTATATAAGCAATATCCATCAGTAAATCGGTTAATTTTATTCTTGGTAGCATCTGATAAAGGCTTGCACTAAACTTTTTTGCTTCTTCTGGTACATCTTTTTCTAAGCGTGCAAGTGACAGCTTTCCTTTATCAAGAGAAACTCCATCTAACTTGTTGGAATTGGCAGTTAACCACTTTAACCTTTCATTAAGGCTGCTGGTTCTCTCCGTTATATAATCTTCGAATGATAAACTAACTGATAATCTCGTATTCTCTTTCGTTTGATTCCATGTAAATTCGGAAAACAAATATTCCTCAAAATCTCTATATTGTCTGCTGCCAACAATGGAAACATCTCCTGCCCGAACATGCTCCCGAAGTTCTGTTAAAACAGCCATTTCATAGTAATGACGATTGATTGTTGTACCATCATTCTCGTATAAATGCTTTTTCCAACGTTTTGAAATAAAATCCACAGGTGAGTCATCAGGTACTTTTCGTTTTCCGGATTCGTTCATTCCTCGGATAATCTCTACAGCTTGTAAAAGTGGCTCATTTGCCTTTGTAGAATGAAATTCCAACACCCTTAATAGCGTTGGCGTATATTTTCTTAGTGAATAAAATCGTTTTTGCAGTAAGTCTAAATAATCATAGTCAGCAGGACGTGCAAGCTCCTGGGCTTCTTCGACCGAAGAGACAAAAGAATTCCATTCAATAACGGATTCTAAAACCTCAAAAACGTCTAATTTTTCCTGTTTTGCTTTGATCAAAGCTTGTCCGATGTTCGTAAAGTGTATAACTTTCTCATTCAGCTTTTTACCGTTCAGTTTCTGAATTTCCTCTTGAGCCTTACGACCTTTTGATAAGAGACTAAGTATTTGTCTGTCATGAATTTCAAAAGCTTTATCCGTCAAATCTTGATTAAGATGTAATAAATAGACGGTTAGTATTGAATATCGTTTATTTTCCTGAAAATCACGGAATGCATAAGGTTCATATCTTGAACCCAAGCGAGACAGCTGTAACAGGCGATTGCGGTGCAAATGATTAATTTGCACCGTTTCTAATTCCATTCCTCGTATGTATTCGAGTCGTTCTATTACTTTTAAAAAGGTTTCGGGTGAAGGATGTCCCGGTGGTTCTTTTAACCAATCCAATATCGTTTTATTGGATTCTGACGAATGCTGCAAGGTAATAATATCTTCAAGTTTTTCTTTTTGTTCATTTGTTAGGGATTGACTAACCGTGTTAAATAGCTTCTTTTCAGCCATTGCCCTTGCTTCCCACACTATTCTTTCAAGTGTAGTGATAGCAGGCAGTATGATTTTGTTTTTTCTTAGAAAATCTATGCATTCATGTAGTAGATGAATGGCATCACCATTTTCCAAAGCCAATTGATGTAGGTGCTTAAATGTCATTCTATATTCTTTCAG
>NZ_JAQFPJ010000049.1:0-2696 GCF_027712065.1 Bacillus cereus group sp. BcHK124 | reverse complement strand
CACGTTGTTTGTTTCGTTCAGTTTTCAAAGAACTACTTGGTCGCTCATTTGCGACTTCCTTATGTTAACATTTTCATTTTTCAATGTCAACTAAGTTTTTCATTTCGTTTGTCGCTTTCAACGTTGTTGTCATCGGCGACTTGTTTTATATTACACCCCTATTCAGTAATAGTCAACATTAATCTTTCGTTTTTTTAGAAAAGATGAAACAGCTACTCATATTCCTCTTTATTTTCCATACATATAATTAAAATATCCGAAAGGGGTGTAGGGGTTGTTCGATCCTACCTTATTACACATCATCAATGCTCATTCAAGAAATCCACACTATCATAAGAAGTTTCCTATCATTCTATTTTGGAGCCAAAAAAGTGGTTGTACTTCTCTTGCCAAGTGGTTCTTTTACCAAATTGATTTATTACAAACAGCTCTAAATTATAGCCCTTTCATTCATAATTATGAATATGATATATACAAAAATGCGCCTGCCTATAGTCTACGGCTAGGTATAGCGTTACGAGAAAAACAAAAAGAAACTTTTAAACTTGTTCGTAACCCTTATAAGAGAGCAGTCAGTTCTTTCGTATCCTTAATTGCACCTCCTTATATAGAAAATCCCGAATGGAAGCCTATCCGAAAGTTTCTATATCAAGACGAAAATTCGTCCAAAGGGCTCTCATTTAAACAATTTCTATACTATCTACTTATTAATGGGGCACAAGCAAATAGTATTAACCCTCATTTCACACAACAATATATAGCTGATGAAGAAAAATATGTAACCAATTATATATACTTAGAAAACTTCAATCAGGATATGAAAGCATTAGAAAAGCGTTTCGAATTAAAAAACGCGCCAATAAATGAGTTTTCAACATCCTGGCATCATCAAACTCCCTCGATGATTTATAAAGGGAATTTTAGCGAATCCGATATTACTGACCCTTTATTCCCCCGTCTTCCAACTTTCGAAAGTTTTTATGATACTGAATGTATACAACTCGTTCAAACAATATTTCAAAATGATTTCAATACGTATAAATATAGCAAAGAATATCCATACTGATTTCAATCTATTATCTTTCCAAATAAAAAACACCTTATATATAAGGTGTTTTTTATTTAAACTATATACAACATACTGCTTAGCATTCCTTACTATTCAAGTTATTCCTCTTTAATAACTTACTTATTTTTTGTTTATCTGCCCATCCTACCCCTATTAAAACTAAACTTCCTCCTATTACTATCTTCCAAGTCACAGACTCATCTAATAAAACAATTGAAGCAACAATACTTATTAATGGTAACGCATTTAAATATAACCCACTTACTGATGCCGAGACTGTCTCTAATGCTCTATTCCAAAGCCAATACGCTAAAATTGTTGCCCCTATAACAAGATACATTACACTAAATCCAGTCTTCCATGTTTCGATTTCTGGGAAACCATAGTAAAAAGTTTCTACCATTGCAAATGGTAATAAAATAACAGCTCCAATAATTAAAGTTAATGTTGTAAAAACCTTGTTTGATAAATACTTTTCTTGTTTTGGTCGTTTCAGCAATACTGTATAGAGGGCAAATAAGAACGTACTTAATAAAATAAGGATATCTCCTATTAAAGATACTTCTTGCTCCCCGTTACTAGATGGGATTGTAATAAGAAGTACTCCAATAGCCCCGAGTACAATACCAACCCAATAATTAAGCTTAATTTTTTCTTTCAAAAAGAACGCTGAAAAAAGAATTGTAACTAACGGTAAAGCAGCATCAATAATACTAACATGCAATCCACTTGTTAAAGAAATACCGTAGGATGTGAACATAAAGTAACCAGCTACACCAGTAAAAGATAGTAAACTCATTCTTTTCCACGGCACTTGTTTATGTACAACCGATCTTTTTAATTGTTTAAATGAAAATAGCAAACAAATTCCACCCGCGAAGAAAAGGCGAATAAATAACAAAGTAAATGGCTGAATAGATTCTAACGCCCACTTTGTTGGTGCAATGGCTGTTCCCCATAATATAACAGCTACTAATAACATGCATATTTCTTTCATAATCCCCCACACCCATCAAAAATATATGTTAATTACCTTAATTATAGATTTTTTGATGAATGAAATCCTTTAAAAACGAAAAAACATTGTATAAATTGAAACTTTAATCAGTGGGGGTTTACTTCAGCGCATGTCACATAGCTCAAAAGCATTGCGAAATGTTGGCTTATACACGATAAAACAAAGTTACTTAAACAATAACAGGATGGCTACTGTAAAAGAAGTAGATACTGCCATGCAAGCCGATACGAACTATCCAGGAGTTCAATCAAACTCTGTTCAAGCGATTCGCGGAGCCTTATATGCAGAAGTGAAGAGCTTTTTTAAAGCGTTGGAACAATGGAAGAAAAATCCTGAGAAGTTCACAGGGCGTCTGAAGTTCCCAAATTATTCTCGTTCCACTGACAAACGAATCATTGAAATCTATCAAGTCCCTAAAGTGGATAATAACGGGCATTGGATAGTTCCGATGAATGTGGCATTCAGAAAAAATTCGGTTCCATTAAAATACGTATGCCGAAAAATTTAAGACAAAAAAAAATCTCCTACATTTAGATTGTACCGAAGCAAAAAGGTCGGTTCTTTGAGGTGCATTATACATATGAAATGCACGTTTCTCAAATGAAGAAA
>NZ_JAQFPJ010000048.1:0-2945 GCF_027712065.1 Bacillus cereus group sp. BcHK124 | reverse complement strand
TTGCTACATATTATATGGTTAAGTCCTCGATCTATTAGTATTCGTCAGCTCCACATGTCACCATGCTTCCACCTCGAACCTATCAACCTGATCATCTTTCAGGGATCTTACTAGCTTACGCTATGGGAAATCTCATCTTGAGGGGGGCTTCATGCTTAGATGCTTTCAGCACTTATCCCTTCCGCACATAGCTACCCAGCTATGCCCTTGGCAGAACAACTGGTACACCAGCGGTGCGTCCATCCCGGTCCTCTCGTACTAAGGACAGCTCCTCTCAAATTTCCTACGCCCACGACGGATAGGGACCGAACTGTCTCACGACGTTCTGAACCCAGCTCGCGTACCGCTTTAATGGGCGAACAGCCCAACCCTTGGGACCGACTACAGCCCCAGGATGCGATGAGCCGACATCGAGGTGCCAAACCTCCCCGTCGATGTGGACTCTTGGGGGAGATAAGCCTGTTATCCCCGGGGTAGCTTTTATCCGTTGAGCGATGGCCCTTCCATGCGGAACCACCGGATCACTAAGCCCGACTTTCGTCCCTGCTCGACTTGTAGGTCTCGCAGTCAAGCTCCCTTATGCCTTTGCACTCTACGAATGATTTCCAACCATTCTGAGGGAACCTTTGGGCGCCTCCGTTACACTTTAGGAGGCGACCGCCCCAGTCAAACTGCCCACCTGACACTGTCTCCCGGGTCGATAAGACCCGTAGGTTAGAATTTCAATACAGTCAGGGCGGTATCCCACCAGCGCCTCCACCGAAGCTAGCGCTCCGGTTTCAAAGGCTCCCGCCTATCCTGTACAAACTGTACCAAAATTCAATATCAGGCTACAGTAAAGCTCCACGGGGTCTTTCCGTCCTGTCGCGGGTAACCTGCATCTTCACAGGTACTATAATTTCACCGAGTCTCTGGTTGAGACAGTGCCCAAATCGTTACACCTTTCGTGCGGGTCGGAACTTACCCGACAAGGAATTTCGCTACCTTAGGACCGTTATAGTTACGGCCGCCGTTTACTGGGGCTTCAGTTCAGAGCTTCGCTTACGCTAACCCCTCTCCTTAACCTTCCAGCACCGGGCAGGTGTCACCCCCTATACTTCGCCTTACGGCTTCGCAGAGAGCTGTGTTTTTGCTAAACAGTCGCTTGGGCCTATTCACTGCGGCTTTCCGTTAAGAAAGCACCCCTTCTCCCGAAGTTACGGGGTCATTTTGCCGAGTTCCTTAACCAGAGTTCTCTCGCACACCTTAGGATTCTCTCCTCGCCTACCTGTGTCGGTTTGCGGTACAGGCACCTTTTATCTCGCTAGAAGCTTTTCTTGGCAGCGGGGAATCAAAGACTTCGCTCCATAAGGAGCTTCCCCATCACAGCTCAGCCTTTACGATAAGCGGATTTGCCTACTTATCAGCCTAACTGCTTGGACGTGCACAACCAATCGCACGCTTCTTCTATCCTTCTGCGTCCCTCCATTGCTCAAACGATAAAGAGGTGGTACAGGAATATCAACCTGTTGTCCATCGCCTACGCCTGTCGGCCTCGGCTTAGGTCCTGACTAACCCTGAGCGGACGAGCCTTCCTCAGGAAACCTTAGGCATTCGGTGGACGGGATTCTCACCCGTCTTTCGCTACTCATACCGGCATTCTCACTTCTAAGCACTCCACCAGTCCTTCCGGTCTGACTTCACTGTCCTTAGAACGCTCCCCTACCACTGATACCATTGGTATCAATCCGCAGCTTCGGTGGTGTATTTAGCCCCGGTACATTTTCGGCGCAGAGTCACTCGACTAGTGAGCTATTACGCACTCTTTAAATGGTGGCTGCTTCTAAGCCAACATCCTAGTTGTCTAAGCAACTCCACATCCTTTTCCACTTAATACACACTTTGGGACCTTAGCTGGCGGTCTGGGCTGTTTCCCTTTTGACTACGGATCTTATCACTCGCAGTCTGACTCCTAAGGATAAGTCATTGGCATTCGGAGTTTGACTGAATTCGGTAATCCGATGAGGACCCCTAGTCCAATCAGTGCTCTACCTCCAAGACTCTTACACTTAAGGCTAGCCCTAAAGCTATTTCGGGGAGAACCAGCTATCTCCAGGTTCGATTGGAATTTCTCCGCTACCCACACCTCATCCCCGCACTTTTCAACGTGCGTGGGTTCGGGCCTCCATTCAGTGTTACCTGAACTTCACCCTGGACATGGGTAGATCACCTGGTTTCGGGTCTACGACCACGTACTAAACGCCCTATTCAGACTCGCTTTCGCTGCGGCTCCGCCTCTTCAGCTTAACCTCGCACGGGATCGTAACTCGCCGGTTCATTCTACAAAAGGCACGCCATCACCCGTTAACGGGCTCTGACTATTTGTAGGCACACGGTTTCAGGATCTCTTTCACTCCCCTTCCGGGGTGCTTTTCACCTTTCCCTCACGGTACTGGTTCACTATCGATCACTAGGGAGTATTTAGCCTTGGGAGATGGTCCTCCCAGATTCCGACGGAATTTCACGTGTTCCGCCGTACTCAGGATACATTCAAGAGAGAACGAAGTTTCGACTACGGGGTTGTTACCCTCTACGACGGACCTTTCCAGGTCGCTTCGTCTACCTCGTTCCTTTGTAACTCCGTATAGAATGTCCTACAACCCCAAGAGGCAAGCCTCTTGGTTTGGGCTATGTTCCGTTTCGCTCGCCGCTACTCAGGAAATCGCATTTGCTTTCTCTTCCTCCAGGTACTTAGATGTTTCAGTTCCCTGGGTCTGTCTTCCTTACCCTATGTATTCAGATAAGGATACCATACCATTACGTATGGTGGGTTTCCCCATTCGGAAATCTTCGGATCAAAGCTTACTTACAGCTCCCCGAAGCATATCGGCGTTAGTCCCGTCCTTCATCGACTCCTAGTGTCAAGGCATCCACCGTGCGCCCTTTCTAACTTAACCAAACTAAAA
>NZ_JAQFPJ010000047.1:0-4241 GCF_027712065.1 Bacillus cereus group sp. BcHK124 | reverse complement strand
ACACGGAAGTTAAGCTCTCTAGCGCCGATGGTAGTTGGGACCTTGTCCCTGTGAGAGTAGGACGTCGCCAAGCAACTGTAAGACGAGTCAGAATGACTCGTCTTTTTTGTGTTTTATAAAATAAGCTCGTGATTAATATAGTACTCTATGAGTACATTCATCTAGCAGGAAACAGCTTTATGGGCACTTTCTCCCAGTAATCGCATATTTGTCTGCGATGCTCTGTATGAACACGAGGTGTACTGTAATCTTCTTTTAGAGCAATTCAGTGAGAATATCGCTACATCTAATGTACTGCATAGTTGAGTGAGAGTGGCAAGATGCGATGTCTCGAATAAGCCAGGCAGATAGTGAGACAATGAAATATCTTTTCCGAACTTATGAGGGATTTTAAGAGATAAATTACGGTACAATCCTTGAGCAAAGAGTTGCAATTGCTCGTATAATAAAACATCCCCCAAAACGCCTCCTTATCAATGATTTTACTAAAAGGATAGCGTTTTTTTCGTTATATAGGAGATGTGTATTCAAATTAACCTGATAGGCATGTGAAAGGATTCCTTGAATCGAATTCGTGTTCCTAAGACAACAGGACCTTGGCATTTTTCGTATTACCAAGATGTACTTTATAGTTATGAACAGACGCGGTAAATGAGTCGATTGCAGTTTTTTGTATATTAGTTAGAATCGAATTTAATAATTTTAATACTGGACCAGGCCGAAGGGTGATTTGCCTATAACCCACCAATCAGAATTAGATGAAATTCTTTTTGGCTGTACGTATCGATATGCTTTCTACTCGTATACCAGTTATTAACCAGCATATATACTGGCCCACTACTTGTTAGATATTAAAATTCTTTTATATATTAGTTATCAATACATATTTTCTATTGTTGTATAGATTCCTTCTATAATTCATCTCTTAAAAAAGAACTTATAATGAAGTCAATCATTCAAAATATGTTTAAAAGTGGTGAATAAAATGCAAAGAGTTGTTGGGATTATTGGGGGCATGGGACCTTTGGCGACTGTTGATTTAATGAATAAAATTATTTCTTACACACCTGCAATGAAAGACCAAGAGCATATCCATATCATTGCAGACAACTATTCTCAAATACCTGATCGGACAACGGCTATTTTGGGAAAGGGAATAGATCCGACCCCTTACATTGTACAATCAGCCCAGCGACTGCAAAACGCTGGTGCAGATTTTCTTGTTATTGCGTGTAATACCGTTCATTTTTTCTATAAAGCAGTTAAAAGGTCTGTTAATATTCCAATCTTGCATATGCCTTTAGAAACGGCTCGTTTTGTGCAAGAAAATAATTTTAGAAAGGTAGGTTTGTTGGCTACGGATGGGACGGTTAAGACAGAACTATACCAAAACAGTTGTCAAGATTACAGGATTGATGTCATTGATCCTGATAAAGAAATGCAAAAAAAAGTGATGGAAGGAATATATGCTATTAAAAGTGGGGATTTAAAAACAGGGTGTTTACATCTTTCGATGGTTGCTGATAAATTGAAAGAAAGCGGGGCTGAGGCTATTATAGCAGGTTGTACAGAGGTTCCTCTTGTATTGAAATCATCCAAAAATATTTGTGTCATTGATCCAACAGAAATTGTGGCAAAAGTGGTTATTAAAATAGCTAATAAAACAGAGAAAGAACTAATAAAAGTGTGATTTAGAAGTTAAGAATGTGGCAGAAGTGTTGCATTCTTATTTTATGGATGTTTGATGCATATGCTTTTACGTGTACATGTTATAGTTAATTATAATAGGGAGCTAAAGTAAGGAGTGTTTAGACATGAATATCGAAAATATTGAAGCTTTTATATATGTTTGTCAACTTGGTAGTTTCAATAAAGCTGCCGAAGCTCTTTATTTAACCCAACCTTCTGTAACAGCACGTATCCAATCACTTGAACGTGAAATTAATATAAAGCTTTTTCATCGAAATGGTAATAAGATCTCTTTAACCGAAAAAGGAGAGTATTTTTTCCCACATGCACAAAAAATTTTGCAATCTTACCAGGAAGCTAAGTATGGTTTGCAACAAGTAACAATTCCGTATGACTTGGTAATTGGGAGTGCTTTATCAATATCTAATAATATCCTCCCTGAAATTTTACCTGGTTTTAAATCTGAATTTAAGGATGTTAGAATAAAAATTGTAACTGGTCATTCACAAGACATCCTACAGAAGGTTATTAATAAAGAAGTTGACTTTGGCATCGTACGAACAGAAACACATCCTCAAGTAGAATCAATTCGTCTTTATAATGACCCTATCGGCCTTTTTGTACCTCGAAATCATATATTTTTAAAAGAAGAAAAAGTAACAATAGAACATGTAAGTAAACAACCTCTTATCTTCTTTGATTATGGATCAATGGATTGGCTCATGATTCATCGGCTATTTTCAAGTAATGACGTAAGCCCGAATATATTTTTAGAAGTAGATAATATGGAAACAGCGAAAAATTTAGTGATACAAGGGATGGGCATTAGCTTTTTACCTGAACATTGTGTCAAACAAGAATTAGAAAATGGAGAATTGATCCGAGTGGAAATGACGCCTCCGGTGAAAATTAATATTAGTATTGATTTTATCTATTTAAAAGGCAGACCAAAATCTGTTTTTATTGACTTTTTAAAAGAGAAGATGTGTAAATAAAACAAACTGATTGGTATATCAATCAGTTTGTTTTTGTTATGGAGTTGATAGGTATAGGATGTTTTATGTGTATTGGTTTCTTATTATTATGTATTCTTAGGTTCTTAGATAGAAAAAATTAATTTATGATTTTGTATATATGTCCAAACGGAAGATATATAAATTAATTAAAATATATAGTAGTACTAGAAACATTCTTAAATGCTATGAGAAGTGATACAACTTGAGAAGGGAACGAGTGTTCCGTGTGGGTACGTTGAGTACACTCAATCGATTGAGGTACGTATTTTTAATCCGGTATATGTGTTTAAAAAAGAAATACTATTACTCGGTTTAGATTTCGGAGTATAACTTATTTGTACATCTTAAGTGTTTGTTGAGAGGATATAGTGGCTATTATCAGAGGTTTATTACCACTCAGTAATACCGAATGGATGATACTAAAGATGAAAGAGATATAAGGTCTATATTTCGATTTGAATATCGGTTTAATAGTATGTGGTTTATAGGAATCTATAGAGAGATTCCTGCTGCTAGCATTGCTACTATAAAAGAGAGGATGAATTTTATCGTAAACATAGAAATATCATCGATGCTTAAATATCTTTAACTTTTTCATAAGCTTAAGGCTATAAATCCAGTTCAAGCTATTACAGGAAGAATAATGAAAAAAGAGAAATCAGACGCAGTTTTATAATTTACTTTCATTAATAAGGACACAAGAACAGTAGAATTAGCTCTAGAGGAGTCAGGATATATTGCTAAGCATTGAAATAATCCAATTGTTAATGCTAGACGGGGATTGTTTCTATCCTTTTTACTTCTGCAAATATTATAAGAATTGTTCCAGCTACAAGTTTAATCATGATAGTATATGTCTGAAATAAGTATGTTTTAGTAACATCATGTAGTAGTAAATCAGTGTTAAGAGCAGTGAACCTTCTAGGTGGCCTGAATAATAATTACTTATAATAAAGCCAATGCGTGATACAGGCATATTTAGTAGATGTATTAGTGTGTTTCTATATATTTACGAGTAAACAGATAAACAACTATTACTTCATATGGGGAGAAATCTATAACTAGAGTAGTACATGAGTTTATTATGGATTTTTGTATCGTTGTCTGTTATAAGAATATGTATATCTTCAATTGCTTCTAATAGAGTGCGTGATAAACAAAGAGGTACTAAGGAGTGTAGTAACTTTTTAATTACATACTAGTAGTTATTAAAATAAAGTTGTTAGTTTCGCTGGGGAAAACGTCCGTATAAATTAAATCTAGGGTTAAGCTAACTTAAATATATTTTGGAAGTAGAAACTAAGAAGGAGTAGAAGGGAGTTTTCTGGTAATGTAATCTTTATAGGTTCTTATCTAGATTAGAGGGTGTAAAAATATTAACTTAAATATCTTTATAAAAAGGTATTGACGATTGTACTTTAGAGGTGTAGTATAGAACAAGTCGCCGATGACATTAACATCGAAAGCGACAAACGAAATGAAAAACTTAGTTGACATTGAAAGATGAAAATGTTAACATAAGGAAGTCGCAAATGA
>NZ_JAQFPJ010000046.1:0-8410 GCF_027712065.1 Bacillus cereus group sp. BcHK124 | reverse complement strand
ACGTTTCACGTTGTTTGTTTCGTTCAGTTTTCAAAGAACTACTTGGTCGCTCATTTGCGACTTCCTTATGTTAACATTTTCATCTTTCAATGTCAACTAAGTTTTTCATTTCGTTTGTCGCTTTCGACGTTAATGTCATCGGCGACTTGTTCTATATTACACTCCTGTACTCTAATCGTCAATACTTTTTATCCTTTTTATTTTATAAATTATAAAGTTTTTTATACTCCTTCCCTAAAGATTAATAAACTAGTGTAGTCATTTTTATAATCGACAGTTTCTACTTTCTAAAGAATGAATATCAAGCCACACAAATATATATTAAAAGTAGCTTTTTTATTTCGGTTACATTCACAATTATCTCCTACCACTTCTCTCTAGGAATTATAAATACATCCTACATTTACTAAAATCTAATTACATTAGGAGGCGTTATGAAATGCATGCTAATAAGAAAATCATTTATGTATCCCATGATGCCCATTTCCACGGAGCACAGCTGCTTTCTTTACATACTATTAAAGCCCTTAAAGAAAACTTTCAATACTCCGTCGCAATTATTTCTATTGGAACGGGCATTTTAATCCAAGATTTTCAAAAGTATGGTCCTGTTTATTGCCTAGAGGAAAACTACCCAACGGAAGAAAAAGTCGAATTATTAATAAAGAAGTTATTATTAAAAGACTATACCATCGCCATATGTAGTACCGTCATAAGTGGTGATATAGTTGCATTACTAGCTAAACATAATATTAAAGTTATTTCATTAATACATGAATTGCCGCATTTAATACAACAGTACTCTGCTGAGGGAAAAGCAAGAAACATTGCCCAATCTGCCCACAAAATTGTCTTCCCTTCACAATACGTGTATGAGAAATTCCGTACAATCACCCAATTAGATCATCAAAAATGCCACATCCTCCCTCAAGGTTTGTTTAACCACAACCCTTATAAGAACAATATTGCAAAAGCGAGAAACGAATTACGAAAAAAACACAACCTGCCTCTCGATAGCAAAATCATTTTGGGGGTAGGTTTTGCTGATCATCGAAAAGGAATAGATTTATTCTCACTTATTGCTTACTCAGTAAGAAAGGTGCATACGAATATTCATTTTATCTGGGTTGGGAAAACAGATGTTCATTTTTTTAATACAATCTCCCCAAGATATACAGCACATTTCACATTAGTGGACCCAACTCCAGATATCGGTTTATATAACGCCGGTGCTGATTTATATTTATTAACTTCAAGAGAAGATCCTTTCCCAAACGTAGTTTTAGAAGCATTAGATACAAAAGTCCCTGTTATAGGGTTCAAAAACGCTGGAGGTTTTGAAGATGTTGTTACGGAACAAACCGGCGCATTAGTAGACTATTTAAACTTACCTATGATGCTGGAAAGAATATATGAACTTATCGGGAATGAAGATTTACGATTACAAAAAGGGACCTTTGGCCAAGAACTTATTGAAAGAGATTTCAACTTTCTTGATTACGTTTATCAATTATTAAACTTGCTTGAGCATAATTATAAAAAAATAAGCGTCATTGTACCGAACTATAATTACGAAAAATACTTACCGGAACGAGTTAAATCAATATTAAATCAAACCTATCCCCTTTACGAACTAATTTTCCTAGACGATGCCTCTACTGACAATAGCGTATCTATATTTGAAAAGCTTCTCTCAAATGAAAATAAACACCACCTGAAAGTTCAGCAGATTATTAATGATAAAAATTCTGGTTCTGTATTTAAACAATGGATAAAAGGTGTCTCTGCAGCAACCGGTGATTATATTTGGATTGCTGAGGCCGATGACTTATGTGATCAGACATTTTTAGAAGAAGTAATACAAGGGTTTCATATAGATAGTGATGTTGCCTTAAGCTACACACAATCAAAACAAATAGATGAACAAGGAAATATCTTGGCCAATCATTATTTGGATTACACAAATGATATTGATAAGGAAAAATGGCAGAGTTCTTATGTCCGAAAAGGGATAGATGAAATACAAGATACGTTACTTATCAAAAACACCATACCTAATGTCTCAAGTCTAGTTTTTAAAAACATAGATATAAAAACAATAGCAAAACAATTGGAAAAGTTTAAAATAGCTGGCGATTGGTTTTTCTATGTTTCTCTCCTTAAAGAGGGGAACATTTATTTTAATCCAAAACCTCTAAACTATCATAGACGACATACAAATAGCGTAACAAGAACAGAAGATTCATATTCCCACTACAGTGAAGTTGTACAAATGCAGAATTTCATTAAAGACAACTTTACTATCGACGACATTTCAAAAAAGAAAATGTATGCATATAGAAAGTACCTTGAAGCATATTTGAAGGTTTAATTATATATTTTCTTTATCATCAGTATCTCTTGTAAGACATTACTATTATTTAAGGGGGGTTACTCTTTGAAAGAATTTATAGAGGCAAATAAACATTTGATTTCTCAAATTGCACAAAAATACAATGTAAGTGCAAATATCCACCCAGAAGATCATATCTTTCAATTCCTTGTCACAAATCCAGTCTTTCCATCTAAAAAAGAAGCAATAGATTATTATTTTAAAGATGGAAGAAAATCAGCAGAAACACTCTTAGATTTAATTACTTCCTTTTATCCTCCTGTAGACACTCCAATTCAATTATTAGAATTCGCATCCGGATATGGCTGCGTAACACGTCATTTATTAAATCAGCAAACGAACTTAAGTATAACTACTTGCGATATACACGAAGAGGCTATTACTTTTATTGAAAACACATTACATACTTCATCTCTATTATCTCACCCTGAACCAGAACAAGTAAAATTAGCCTCGTCTACGTATGATATCGTTTTTTGTCTATCCTTTTTTTCTCATATGCCTGATACAACTTGGTTTCGTTGGCTTCAGACATTGTATAACGCTGTTTCTCCTGGCGGCTTATTCATTTTCACAACTCATGGATATCAAAGTAAAAAGTACTTCGGCTTTCCCGCTTTAAATGAACGGGGTTATTGGTTTCTTCCCTCTAGCGAACAACTCGATTTAGATGTTCATCAATACGGGCAAACGATCGTTAGCCCCTCTTACGTATGTGACAAAATTAAATTATTACCTTATAATCCTATTATCAAAAAATACACTGAAGGTTTTTGGTGGGAACATCAAGATCTTTGGGTAATAAAAAAAGAAATAAAATAATAAACCACGCTCTACTTATACAGAAGTAGGGCATGGCTTATTATTTTTTACTATATAAGAACTCTTCAATCCATAGCTTATTTAATCTAATTCCACTTTTGAAATCCACTTTCGGTTCCCAATTACATTCTCGTCTTACTCTATCTATATTTAAAATGATTTTTTGAACGTTTTCTTGCTTTTGTTTATAGCAGATAAAGTCCACTTTTCTTTCCGTTAATTTCTCCAATTCTACTATAATTCGTTTTAAAGAGAGACCCTTTCCGCTGCCTATATTATACACACAAAATTTCAAGTGATTTAATTGCGATAGTTGTATAGTAACTTCCACTAAATCATCGATATAAATATAATCTCGAATAATTTCTTGTGGATTCCCATATATATTAATCTTTTCATTACTGAGATGCTGATACAAAAAACAATTTATTGCTCCAACTTTCTTTAACGGGTTTTGATATTTTCCATACGGATTAGAATATCTACATACAACATAGTCCATTCCATATTTTTTCTTATAAAAGTACAAATAATTTTCAAGCGACACCTTTGTTATTCCATAAGGAGAAAGTGGTTTTAATGGATGTTCCTCATCAATAGGCAGATATTCCGGTTCACCATAAACTGTGCCTCCAGAAGATGCTAATACGATTTTTTTAATGGGGAAATTTTTAGCACTTTCCATGAAATTAAGAAAAAAAAGGCTACTGTTTATATCTCCGAAAACATCTTCAATTGAAGTTGTTACATTAGACGTTGCAGCTAAATAAATAATAATATCCACATTCACTAAGGCTTTATATATATCTTCAACATTTGCTAAATCACCTTTAATAAATTCAACCTCACTTATAATATTTTGAGGAAAATTATTTATATGTCTGGAAAATACTTTTACATTTTGGCCTTTTTTCAATAAACCTAATGCGAGGTTAATACCAATGAAACTATTTCCACCTACTATTAAATAATTATTCTTCCGCATAATATCCTCTCTAGTAATAAGATTTTTGCTTATCACACCTGTAAATACAAATAAATGAACTTGGACAATTCTATTATTCTTTCTCTTATAATTGTATGCTTCTTATACATTTTCATTATCTTTATTTTCTGTTTAGAATCGCTGTCTTATCTAAGATGACCGAAAAACACTCATAATATTTACTCATTTCCATGAATATATTGGATTAGTAAAGCCTTCTCCATAAATAAAACTTTCAAAAAGGAGCATTAAATTTATGAAGAATGTAAATCAAGAGCTGTTAAATCATGTAATTCTACATAAAGACCGAATTCCACATTTCCATAAAGACTTTCCCCTGATACTATTCTGGAGCCACAGAAGCGGATGTACTACATTAGCTAATTGGTTCTTTTTTCAAATTGGATTATTTACTGAAGCAAAAAAATACCATGACTTTATTCATTACTATGAATTCTGGGTGTATAAAAACAACACCAACTACATACCAGAGTTACAAAATGGTCTTCTAACAGCAAAAAAAGATGTTTGTAAACTTGTGCGGAATCCCTATACAAGGGCTGTCAGCTCATTTTTATTACTTGCTGACAATCCATATGCAATTCCTCAATGGGAAAGTATCCGCCAGTATTTGTATAATGACAAATATAGTAAACGAGGAATATCATTTAAACAATTTTTATATTACATTCGAGCATTCGGTTCCAATTCCGTAGCAATGGACATACATTTCAGTCAGCAATACGTTCCAGGTGAAGAAAATTTTATCCAACACTATATTCCTTTAGAAGATTTTAATACACAAATCACCAAGTTAGAACACACGTACGATTTACTTAAATCCCATTTAGCGCTACTTACAAGCTCAGATCATCATCGCGCTCATAAGATGATTTATACAGGAAACTATGCGGAACTCAGCCTTACAGATACAGCCTTCCCTCGCTTTCCAACATATGAAAGTTTTTATGATAAAGAAACAATGGAGTTAGTTACAGAAATATATGCACAGGACTTTGAAATGTATCCTTACATAAAAGGAGTATTTTAAGTCGATACATCATTCTCCAATGAATAAAAGTGAATGTATCGCATAGCATAAAGTGAAACTTTAATTAATGTGGGTTCCCTACTTTTCACCCGCCCTCTTTGATTTCGCTAATTGTTGGCGTATGTCATATGGATTTTTCACACGGGAGTGATGTCATGTGGAAGGTAATTTAAAGCACAATACTGGATACTGTGTTATTTGTGAGAAGGAAGCTACATTTATAGAGCATAACGATTGGCTTAGAGATCACTACTTATGTTCTACATGCCACTCTATACCAAGGCAGCGAGCTTTAATTCATGTTTTAAATACATTTTTCCCGAAATGGGGTTCCTATCATATTCACGAATCCTCACCTGGGGGGATTACAACTCAACTACTAATAAAAAACTGCAAAAACTATACATACTCTCAATACTTTAAAAACTATCCTCTCGGCCAATACTTTCAAGGGATTAGATGCGAGAACTTAGAAAACATGACTTTCCAAAATGGATCTTTTGATTTGTTCATTACTCAAGATGTCTTTGAACATGTAATGGAACCAAACAAAGCCTTTAAAGAAATAGAGCGTGTATTAAAGCCTGGCGGTGCTCATGTGTTTACTGTCCCTTGGTACCACACACTTCCAAAAACTTTGCAAAGGGCAAGAATCAATGAGGATGGAATTGAGTATATTGAAGAGCCAATTTATCACGGAAATCCTATTGATGAGAATGGGTCTTTAGTAACATTTGATTGGGGCCAAGATATGATTGAATATATTTATACACATGCAAATATGTATACCCTAGTTTATTTACAAAAGGATAAATCACTAGGCTTAGATGCTGAATTTTTACATGTTTTTATTAGTAGAAAACAAGAAAATGATTTTTAGGCACCATATAATTTGGAGGTTAACAAATGGATGACTTTAAGTTAGGAAGTGATTTTGATAACCTTGTTAGCCCGCTTTCTGATGTTGAACTTCTTCATCTATTTATACAAAGTTGCTCACAAACAAAGATAAATGGTATCCCAGTACCTATGTTCCCCCCTGAAGAAATTCAACAACAGTTTGTAGGTGCTTCCTATGAACATGCTCTTTATGAAGCATATTTGTTTTATAGACTTGTAAAAACATATGCCCATAATTTAGGCGTTCCCTTGAATAAAGAACGGAAAATTTTAGACTTTGGTTGTGGCTGGGGAAGAATCATACGCTTCTTTTTCAAAGATGTTCGCCATAAAAATTTACTTGGTATTGATGTAGACCCTGTAATGATTAACCTTTGTAACGAAACGTTAGGAAGAGGCAGATATAAAGTAGCTCCCCCACAACCTCCTGCAGAATTTATTAATGACAATTCATTAGACATCATATTCGCTTATTCTGTATTCTCACATTTATCCGAAGAAACTGGAGAAAATTGGATAAAGGAATTTTCAAGAATTCTTCGTCCAGGTGGAATCCTCATCGCCACAACACAAGCGCGCTATTTTCTCGATTTTTGTCAACAATTTAAGGAACACCCTGAATTAATTCAGACAGGATGGCATAAAACTTTATCTCAAGCTTTTCCAGATATAAATCGTGCTATCTCGGATTATGAAAGCGGCAATTTCGTCCACAGCCCTACGGGAGCTGGAGACGTTAGAAATAGTAGCTTCTACGGGGAAACCATTATACCTAGAACTTATATTAAAAACCACTATGAGAAGTATTTAAAGCTGCGGGACTTTTTCGATGATGCAAACCGATTACCCCAAGCTCTATTTGTTCTCCAAAAAGATTAACTCTTTTCGCTCATTGTATAATGAAGATCATTTTATATTTCAGCCGTATATATTAAATCATTAAAGATTTCCATATCAAGCAAACTGTACAAAAAAATTCATTATGAGGCATAAACAGAGTAAGTAAATAACGTTTCTCATGCTTTAACTAGATTCGAAAAATCAAAAATAACTTCCCACCACTTGAACTACGAAGCACATAAGGGGGATATATCTTGAAAATAATTGCTTTTTACTTACCGCAGTTTCATCAAATAAAAGAAAATGACCGATGGTGGGGAAAAGGTTTTACTGAATGGACAAATACTAAAAGTGCACGACCTTTATTTCCAGGACATTATCAACCTAGAGAACCTTATCAAGATTTTTATTACGACTTAACCACCCCATCCGTAAGAAAATGGCAAGCAGAAATTGCCAAAGCACACGGCATATATGGTTTTTGTTATTACCATTACTGGTTTAAAGGGAAGAGGCTATTGGAGAGACCATTTAATGAGGTACTTCAGATGGGCGAACCAGATTTTCCATTTTGCCTATCTTGGGCAAATGAACCATGGACAAAAACTTGGGATGGTCTTGATAGTCACATATTAATGCCTCAAAATTACGGAGGGTTATCGGATTGGAAAGAACACTTTGATTATTTATTACAAGCTTTCCAAGATAAGAGGTATATCCGTATAGATAATAAACCACTATTCATTATTTATCGTCCTGGGCATATACCTAATTGTGAGCAAATGCTTAACTACTGGAATACACTCGCACAAGAAAATGGTTTGAAAGGTATATACTTCGCAGAAACATTAAACAGCTTTCCACTTCCTAATATAAATGGATTTGATGCTAGCATTCAATTCGAACCTTTTTATACAATTGCTCACGATAGTTCTTCCGACATAAATAAGATAATATATGAATCTAGTAAACAAATAAACGCTTGGGATTATGATAAAGTGTGGATGTATATATTAAAGCGATCTCCTTCAGAGAAAAAAACATTTCCCGGTGCCTTTGTTGACTGGGATAACACAGCACGCCGCAAAGATTTAAATAGCAGCATTTTCGTAGGCTCTACTCCCGAGAAGTTCACGATATATTTAAGTAAGCAAATCCAGCGCACCTATTCTCTTTACAACAGCGAGTTTTTATTTATTAATGCGTGGAATGAATGGGCAGAAGGTACTTACTTAGAACCAGATAAAAGGCATGGCTTTGCCTATTTAGAAGGAGTTAAACAAGCAATTAACAGAGGCATGAAAGCATACAAAAAAGACGAGTCATTCTGACTCGTCTTAAGCTTGCTTGGCGACGTCCTACTCTCACAGGGACAAGGTCCCAACTACCATCGGCGCTAGAGAGCTTAACTTCCGTGTTC
>NZ_JAQFPJ010000045.1:0-9597 GCF_027712065.1 Bacillus cereus group sp. BcHK124 | reverse complement strand
ATAGACTTTGCATCTAATCTAGTAGCAGAAGCTACCCTGTGGGAATGCGACTTCTTGTCGCACCATAATTATCGTTACAGGAAGTACTGACTGTAACGATAATTATGGTCTTTTTTCCCGATAAGCTGAAGAATGTTCATCAGAAATGCGATAATTTTCTTTTCCTGTTGTAGCTGATACTTCCACTAATTTATGACCTAGCGAATCCCATACTGCAACGGTATTTAAAGAAACCCATTGGATATTCCCTCGTGCGATTCGAAAAGAATAATAATCATTTTCTGTTGTGACTAAGACTTCTCTATAAATAATCCTTTTGTTCTTACGAATTTGAATAACTAAAACCAAGTCTAGTTTCTCTTCTCTAGGGATTTGTATAATGCGTGCTATAAACATTTTATTGGAGTTCATCTTTGTTTTGTAAATTTTTTCTGTTTCTATTTTCAGTTCTGGTTTGCCCTTCATAAATTCCCTCCATACTTATTATTTCATAATGATAATTCCTTCTTCAACAAATTTGTTGCTTTATCTAAACAAAGAATCTTGTATATCCTATTCATATAAGGTTAACATAACGTCCTATTATCGGTAGCAAGTTTTTCATAAAATCCTTGTTTTTACTAAATTTTTTGTCTCTATGTCTATCTATCTCTTACACAAGATTTTATACATCATTGATATAGCGGGGATTCTAGGGATCTTCGCTATTCTTTTTTGCATAAAATCTTGTATGAAAAAGTAGTTAGACTAGCGTGTTTTACTCCGGTTCATTTCAAAATATAATTGAAAATTCATCTTTAAATTAAAAAAGAAAGTGTTACCTATATATTAATAACTTCGAAATATTGTATAACAGATAATTTTTATTGTGCTAACGAATCAGGATAGTGTGGCGACTGACCAACTAAATAGTTGCTTATCTTCGATTATTAGAAGGGAAGTTCTATCATTTCGCGAATTTATTAGACATAGACGAGTGCTATAATTTCCTATATATACATAAAGAGGTGACTATGTATGAATCAAAGACCATCAGAAGAAGAATACGCCGGGAACTCCGGCGAATATATCCGTTTGGTGCCGGACGGTAACATCATCGATATTCTGCTCGCCCAGGAAAAGCAAATGATTGAGCTACTGGCATCGTTGACCGAAAGCCAGGCCGCATATCAGTATGCGGAAGGGAAATGGACGCTGAAAGAAGTCGTGGGCCACATTGCAGACGCGGAACGCGTCATGACCTACCGCCTGCTCCGGTTCGCAAGAGGGGACCAGACGTCTCTGACTGGTTTCGATCAGGAATTGTTCATGCCTCCTTTCGGAAGTTGGACAACCGCGCAATTGGCCGAAGACTACCGGGCCGTACGGCAATCAACGATCACATTGCTGCACGGGCTACCGGCGGAGGCGTGGAGCCGCAAGGGCACAGCCAATAACCTAGGCATTACGGTGCGCGCCCTCGCGTACGGTATTGCAGGACACGAACTTCATCACATGGGGGTCATCCGAAATCGGTACTTGAGTTAATCGTTTGCTGAGGCCTTTGGAATGGAACTAACACCTCTCATACAACCTTAGATACCGTTCTTATTGGGGTCCCGCCCACAACCATCAACTTAAGGATTTAGACTATTTTTGAAATTAAAAGCACGTTACCATTCTCTAATGTTAATGAGAAAGGGTGACGTGCTTTTTATGAATATGCACCAAAAACAAGAGTTATATCGATTTTTTTCATTTGGGGTATTTGTTTTTCTTAGATTGATGGTGATGGGGTAATACTCTATAATGGTCAAATTAAAATTAAAAGCAGTTATAGAGACTCCATCGCTGGGAAATATTATAACTATTAATTTGTAAAAAGAACTGTAGTTTTTCATTGTTGAAAAAGCTATTGTCTTTTTTTATTGTAACAAAGATAGGATACGAGGAAGTTTTTTAAATAAATCAAAAAAACTTGATGAACTAGTTGCATATAGAATTCATCTGCGTATATACTATAAATATTAAAAAAAGTTGATGAAGGGAGAGGAACCTACAGTGGCACAGGATTTTAAGTTATATGAGAAAAAGTTTAAAGCGTTGGCTGATCAGAAGCGTTTAGAGATTATGTATGAACTTTGTCAGCGAGGCCAGACTTGTGTATGTGATTTAACAGAGATTTTTGAAATGACGCAATCGAAGTTGTCCTATCATTTAAAGATCTTATTAGATGCAGGTTTAATTGTAAAAGAAACAAAAGGTACGTGGAGTTATTATGATTTAAATGATGCGGAAGTAAATAATTTATTATCAGAAGAATTATGTTGTATCTTTAGAAAAACAGGCAAAGGTAGCTGTTGTTAAAATTTTGCACTATTAATCAAAAAAAATTGATTAATAACAAATAAAGAGGAGGAATAAGCTATGAGATATGTTCACATTGGTATAAATGTTACGAATTTAGAGAAGTCTATTGAATTTTACGAAAAGGTATTTGGTGTGTCACCAGTTAAGGTGAAAGTAGATTATGCAAAATTTTTATTAGAGACGCCAGGACTTAATTTCACGCTGAACGTACGAGATGAAGTGAACGGAAATCAGGTAAATCATTTCGGTTTCCAAGTGGATACAGCTGAAGAAATTACATTTCATAAAGAAAGATTAGAAAAAGAAGGGTTCTTTGCGCGTGATGAGATGGATACGACTTGTTGCTATGCGGTTCAAGATAAGTTTTGGGTAACGGATCCTGACGGGAACGAGTGGGAATTCTTTTATACAAAAGCACAGAGTGATGTTCATAAAATTGAAGATCCATCTTGTTGCACGACTTCTAACGTAGTAGAAAAAAATTCTTGTTGTTAATAGGAGATGGAAAATAAAATGAAACGTTTATCTTTTCTAGATCGATATTTAACACTATGGATTTTTCTAGCTATGGCTGTTGGGATTGGTTTAGGGTTTGTGTTTCCTAGTGTAGTAGAAGGACTACATACATTACAAGTTGGAACAACGTCTATCCCGCTAGCTGTCGGTTTAATTGTCATGATGTATCCTCCATTAGCAAAGGTTCGTTACGAGGAAATGGGCCGAGTATTTAAAGATGTAAAAGTATTGGTTTTATCTTTAGTACAAAACTGGATTATTGGGCCTGTACTTATGTTTGTTTTAGCAATTATTTTTCTTCCTGATAAGCCAGAATACATGGTCGGACTCATTATGATTGGTTTAGCACGTTGTATTGCAATGGTAATTGTTTGGAACGACCTTGCAGATGGGGATAAAGAGTATGCTGCAGGTTTAGTTGCTTTTAACTCGGTATTTCAAATGTTATTCTTCTCCGTTTATGCATACGTGTTTGTAACAGTCATTCCAGAATGGTTAGGAATTGAAGGGGCTATTGTCGACATTACAATGGTAGAAGTAGCGAAATCCGTATTTATCTATTTGGGAATTCCTTTTATGGCAGGTATGTTAACACGTTTTGTACTCGTTAAGTTAAAAGGAAGACAATGGTATGAAAAGGTGTTTATACCGAAGATTAGTCCACTTACATTAGTTGCATTACTATTTACAATCATCATTATGTTCTCTTTAAAAGGGGAAATGATTGTTAGCGTACCATTAGATGTAGTAAGAATAGCGATTCCGTTATTAATCTATTTTATTGTCATGTTTTTTGTTTCTTTCTTTATGGGAAGGAAAATTGGTGCAAACTATCCAGTGACGACAACGTTAGCATTTACAGCAGGTAGTAATAACTTTGAATTAGCGATTGCTGTAGCAGTTGGCGTGTTTGGTATTCATTCAGGCGCAGCATTTGCAGCTGTTATCGGACCGTTAGTTGAAGTACCTGTAATGATTGCACTTGTAAACGTCGCTTTTTGGTTTAAGCGTAAATATTTTAACGATCAACCAGTATAATGTAAAAACAAAGGCGGAAAACAACATGGAAAACAAAAAGACAATTTATTTCTTATGTACAGGAAATTCATGCCGAAGCCAAATGGCAGAAGCATGGGGCAAACAATATGTAGGTGATAAGTGGAATGTATATTCTGCAGGAATTGAAGCACATGGAGTAAATCCGAATGCTATTAAAGCGATGAAAGAAGTAAATATTGATATAACAAATCAAACTTCGGATATAATTGATGTAAATATTTTAAATAACGCTGATTTAGTCGTTACCCTTTGTAGTCATGCGGATGCTGTATGTCCTTCGACACCTCCACACGTAAATCGTGTTCACTGGGGATTTGATGATCCAGCAGGAAAAGAGTGGTCAGAATTTCAACGTGTTCGTGATGAAATAGGAAAACGTATAAAGAGATTTTCTGAAACAGGGGAGTAAAATAAAGAGTCAATCTTCTATTGTATAGGAGATTGGCTCTTTTTTATTGATTTAAAGCAACTATTAAAATGAATAGAGAATATTCTGTCATGATGGTAAAGTTAGAATAGAGCAGTTTCAGGGAGGGGCGTAACGTATGATTTCTGAATTGAAAAAGGATGATTATTATAAATGTAACAGTTTACTAAATGAAAAAGGGCAATTAGAAGTAAAGGCTGTAATTGCAGGAGTGAATCCTGGTCGTATATTTGTAGATAACATGACTTCTCCTAATTCGGGACTCATTTGGTTAGGGAATAATGATGGCTTCTTCTTTATTGGAGATGCTGAAAATGAAAAATTTAATAATGAAATGAATAGCTTTATTGATAATGTAATAATACTTGAGGCTAGAAAGGTTGGACTAACTTGCTTTGAAGGAATCGGTAATCATTCAAAGTGGAATAAAACAATTGAAAGAATATTTCACCATCGTAAATTAAAGAGTTGGAATCAAAGAGTGTATACGCTAAAGGAAGAAGATTATGTGGGGAATCATGAACTTAAAATTGAACAAGGGTATACAGTGCTGAAAATGAGTAAAACTCTTTATGAGGATCAAAGAGATTCATTGAAAAACATTGAGTTTTTACAATCAAAAATTTTAGAGTTTTGGTCCTCACTTGATGAATTTTTTAACGAGGGAATAGGCTATTGTATGGTTTTTGAAAACATGATTGTAAGTGTATGTTTTTCAGGGTTCGTTTTTGAAAATATACATTGTATAGATATTGAAACGATAGAAGGTCACCAAGGGAGAAAATTAGCTCAAACGGTAGCTCATAGTTTCGTAAAAGAGTGTTTAGAGAATAATATCATTCCATATTGGGATTGCATGGAATTAAATAAGCCTTCTGTGGCCGTTGTAGAAAATGTAGGTTTTACAAATGTATTTAATTATGTAGGATATTATTTTCCTTTTGAGTAAATGAAGTGTATGTTACAAACTTATCATCAAAGGTTTCTACATGGAAGGAGAATAAGGTGAAACAAATAATAAAAGACATATTAATAAACTACTTTAAAGAAATCCATACATTAGTAGTGGAAGAAGAACTACATAAGAACAGTTGGCATACAGATTTGCATTATAAAATCATCGTAAATGGGGATCGGTATTCCGCACGATTTATAAATAGCAATCGAACAATCAATCCAGCTTTTGGGCCATTATCAAATGAACAATTGAAAGAGCAAGTACGGTTTACGTATTATTTACGAGAGAATGGAATCCCATTTATGCAGATTAAGGAGAATAGGGCAGGAGATTCCTTTGCATTTGTCACTTGGAATGAGGAACAGTACCGGTTTGTATTGTCTACTTGGATGGAAGGGGAGCATATTACTTATTGTACAAAAACGCTTGCAGAAGTCTTTGGAATGGAAGCAAGAAAGATACATGATATTTCTAGTACGTTTCAAAGCTCGACTTTTCAAAAGAAATCTCATTTAGATGGATATGGTGAGTTTATAAAGTTGTTAGAAAATAAGGGTGGTACATGTAAGGCATTGCGAGGGTATATGGATCTAGCTAAGTATCATTTAGAATGCGCACATACGAATGGTTTAGAGTTTATTGTACAAACTGATTTAAATCCTTTAAATGTCTTATGGGATTCAAATCAGTCTGTAAAAGGAATTGTAGATTTTGAATCGATTGGACATGTTGATCGTATGGAAGGGCTAGCCTTTTTAATAAAGTGGTATTCCCGGACAGAAGGAATAGAGTCACATGTAGTATGTTCGAAAGTTGCTAGTGCATTTTTAGAAGGATATGGTGCTCATAACATTTTAACTTCAAATGATTATAAAAGACTTTCTTCGTTACTATGGTTATCCGGTAGTTTGAATTGGAATTTTGTTAAAAAGACGTTGAGCCTAATAGGTGACGAGAGTGCATTAGTAGAACATTTGAGAGTTTATAAAAGAAGAGGAGAAAGACTGGCGTCATTGTTAATTTGTAGATAAAATTTATTCTCTTAATTTTGGATGCGAAAAAGAAAGTATATGAGGTGTTCAAAAAATGAAAATACAAATTGTATTGTTTGACGGTTTTGGAGAACTTGTCTCCTTTGCACCTTTTGAAGTACTGAAAAGAGCAATAGAAGAAGGGGCTCCGTTTACAGTTGAACTCGTAGCAAGTGAACGGAAACAAGAAGTTACTACTTCATTTGGAGTTACGGTTAAACTACATGGTTTTTTGCGAATAGATAATCGCCCAGATTTGTTAATTGTACCTGGTGGAGGTTGGAATCATAAAGCTGAGCACGGGGCACGAAAGCAAGCAGAGCTTGGTACTTTAACTAAAATGATTAGAGAGATGCACAACGAAGGGACGATTGTTGCGGGAGTTTGTACTGGAGGTATGTTACTAGCTGCATCCGGTATATTGAATGATAAAAAGGCGACAATGCATCATTTGGCGCAGAGTGAAATGAGTGCATATGGAGCAGAGCTTCTTCCTTATAGAATTGTAGATCAAGGGAATGTTATTACCGCAAGAGGGGTTACTTCAGGAGTTGACTTAGGACTTTGGATTACGGAAAGATTCGCAAGTCCAAAAATTGCAGCTGCTGTTGAATATAGAATGGAATACGAGCGGCGAGGTGTTGTTTGGGGGTAATTTTGACCTTAATCATATTTTTTACTGTAGAGCGTATTAGATATTTGAAAAGCGAAAGAGCCAACTCATACGAGTAGGTTCTTTTTTTGTATTTGTTTTCTATGTTTAATGATTGTGTTGAATATAACCTAATTTTACTCCCTTCGTGATAGCTTCCAAAATCCCATTAGCCTGCAAAATAAGGGAACTTCAACATAATGGACATAAGCCGTGCTTATACATGTAAAGTAAGAGGGCATGAAAATGAATAAAGACTGCTAATTTTCGTGTGCTTTGATTATGTAGAAATAGGGGGAAATGACATGAAAGACAATACGCCTAAGAAAATTTTATTTATTCAATCAGGCATTCCCTTTTATTACCCAATGATCGAAGAAGCAATTTTGAATAGTTTACAAAAGGTAAACAGTAATACAATTATGGTAAACCCAGAACGAGCGATAGAAACCGCATTAAAAATAAAACCGGATTTTATTTTGGTACTCGGTGGTTTAAACGAGGGAATTATTAGTGTCATGCCAGTACTAAAGAGTGCGGGTTTTACTACTGGACTTTGGCTGACAGATGATCCGTATTATACGGATGTAACACAACATCTTGTGCCGTATTATGATTACATATTTACGCAAGATTTAAATTGTATCAAGTTTTATAGAGGGTTAGGATGTAAGAATGTGTTTCATCTTCCGTTAGCAGCAAATCAAGATGTGTTTAAACCTTTTCAGAAAGAAGATACATATAAGTATGATCTTAGTTTTATAGGTACAGCATTTGAAAATAGACTTACCTTTGTTGATTCTATTTCAGAGTATTTAGCAGAAAAAAACATAAAAATTGTAGGATTTGGTTGGGAGAATTTAAAGAATTATGAAAGGTTAAAGGATAAAATACAACTATTGCCACTTGCGAAGTATGAGGATGCATTGCAATTTTACGTATCGACTAAAATCAATATAAATTTACATCGCTCACCAAGTGATCAGGAATTGAATTGTAATGCTGCAAATATCCAAGCATATTCAGTAAATAATAGGACTTTTGAAATTAATGCTGTAGGTTCTTTTCAATTAACTGATATACGCCCAGATGTAGGAAAGCATTACATACCGGGTGTTGAAATAGAAACTTTTAATAGTGCATCGGAGTTTATAGAAAAAGCGGAGTATTATTTGGAACATGTACAAGAAAGAAAACAAATAGCAAAAAATGGACTGGATAGAACTTTGAAACATCACACATATGATAAACGTATAGTACAATTATTAAACTATATTCATTTCATAGGTGTGCAGATGTAGTCTAACCATTAACTGAAATGATAAGCGCTTAGTACTTTCTAACTTTCGTAGTATATAAAGACCATTTATGAAAAAGGGATTTGAGTAATTTTGTAGAATTTATTTATTCTGAAAAAACAATTTTGCATTGGAACTAATTTATATTTGATAATTAGAGGAGATTAAAAATGAATCACTTTTTTGTAAAATTTGGTGAATATGAAGCAAGTGTTTGTGAATGGGGAGATAAAAGTAATCCTCAAATCATTTGTTTTCATGGTTTAGGAAGTACAAAATTAAGTTTTATAGAAGTAGCGGAACTTTTAAAAGATAGCTATCATATTGTATCGTTTGATCTACCTGGACATGGGAAAACCAAAAATTTTGAGAAGGATGAAGATTACGGTGCATCTCATTTAACAAATTGGGTAGTAGCATTACTTGAGCACATAGGAAAAGAAACCTTTCATATAGTAGCACATTCATGGGGCGCAAGTGTTGCACTTCACTATGCAGCAGAATGTCCAGAAAAAGTGAATAAAATGGTATTGTTAGATGGTGGTTATCATCATGGCAAAATGAATGCGGATTATTTTGCGAATCTATATAAAGATGCGAAAGAAGGAGAGTGTCCACCGCGATCATTAGAAGAAGAAATTACCCATTACGAAAAAGATTTTGATGAATATATTTTTGATAGTAAAGAAGCATTCATCCAATCAGAAAAAATGGTTTACACTAGATGGTCGCCATTAATAGAACGTGCGGTTTATGATTTAATGAGGGAAGAAGATAATAAAGTGAAATGGCATGCTACTGGCGATACCGCTAGAGGTGTAATTAAGTTTCAATATACGGTGTATAAAACATTGAAACCGCATAAAATTAAAAGCGATATTTTATTGTTGTATTGCGATCTTCCCGATAATTATTTAGAAATAAGAGAATTGCAGATAGCAGAATTTAAGAAGCGTATTAATATTACGACTAAGCTTTACAAAGATACAGGGCATTTAATGCATTGGGATAGACCGGAAGAGATTGCCGAGGATGTTTTACATTGGTTCAAATAAAGAAGGTCCGTTGTTCGCATTTGAGCAACGGATTTTCTTTTGAAAAACTGAATTCAAGAGTGATAGAGGGATAAGCAAGAGCATTACAGTTCTATTACCAATTCATTTTTTGCTATAATAGATGCGTGGCAGGACATAGATAGAAAGATACTGCTAGTAATTTATACTTAAATGTAGGGTAACTAACTGTTACGATTTATTTAACCAATTATAACGAAAGTTAATTAAATATATCAGTAAGCCCTGCTAGTC
>NZ_JAQFPJ010000044.1:0-12916 GCF_027712065.1 Bacillus cereus group sp. BcHK124 | reverse complement strand
CCCGGTACAATACCGGACTCATTTGGATCAAGCTGCCTAATGAAATAACCGTGTCTAACTTTTAGGGGTCACTTCACTTACTTGTGCTCTTTTTCGTATACCGCAAACAACATATCTCGAAACAATGTATTTAAACTCTCAATATCGATCCCTGATCCCTTTTCAATTCCTTTTACGTATTGCTGATAGTAATGAATTTGTTCTTCTAAAAATTGATTCAACACCTCAATTTTCAATCCAACATCTAATTCAGTACCTGCCTTTTTCTTTATTAACAACCGTTCAATTTCATCTAATACGCTACGCTCTATTGATAATTCTGTAATTAATCGATCGAATTCTACAGGAGGCAAAGTTGTTTTCTCCTCTAGCCACTTACAAGCCAAAATAGGACGCAATACATAAAAGTACTTTTTCAATTTTACATTCTCACCTTGCAAAAATTCACGATAATTTTTTGAAGCCATATGTAAGTAATGGTATATCGTTGCTTTTGGATCAAAATTCTTTTCACTCATTTGCTGAAGCTGTTCTGGAAAATTAGAGTTTTTCGAATAAAAAATGGGTGATCGAATCCATTCGAGTAAAGCTGGGTTTGACTTTGCAAATAGTTGTAACGCTTTTTTTATATCCCATCCGCTTATATCTAAATCATCACTAATCGGATACTCAATTACATCTCGTTTATCATGAATGGATAAATACCATTCTACCGGGTGCATATAAACGAATCTAACATCATAATCACTATCTTTTGATGGAAATCCCCATGCACGACTCCCTGACTCCACAGCGAATAAAATTTTCACATCATTTTCTTTCTCAATTCGTTCTAACTCCAACTTAATTTTCTCTCTCATTTCATACCCTCTCCATTTTTTGATTATTTCCTTGGAAATTCGACAAATATATTACTAAGTTTACTACATACTAAAGTAGCTGTCAGAAAATTTCCGACAGCCTGTCAAAATTCGTTATTTTTTACTTGTTCTTTTCAGTTACACTAACCGCAATTCGTTCAAACTCTTTTTGAATCTCCTCTTTGTATGCATCTACTTTTGAAAAATCCATAGCAGCAATATAAATTCGTTCTAATTTATCACGAACTGATTTCGCTTTCGCTAAAAAAGACATCGCCTCATTCATTTTTGCTTTATATTGAATAGAGACGTCACGAATTTCCTCCGCATACTTCTCATCCGTCCCTGGTGTTACAATAAGGGCATACATATCTATAATTTCATCACCTTCACGGCTCGGAAAATATTCATGTGGTGCGGTGCTATCGAAAATCGCAAACCCTAATTCTCTTACGATAACCATATCAAGACTATTTGGATCAAACCCACAATGATATACTTCAACTTCAAATCCTTTTTCTTCTGCTACCTTAGCTAATTTTTTGAGCATTGTTGATTTCCCAGAACCTGGGCGTCCTTTTATAAAATAACGATGTGGTAATCCTTCTGTTAAATTAGGAACAAAATCAACTGCTCCTTTCGGTGTAGCTGCTCCTAAAAACCGATGTTTCACAAGCGATTGTTTCCCAACTCTATCTGTAAATAATTTCTGAATGAGCTGCTCGGTTAGTTCGTTCGCTTTATTAAAATCAATATTACTAATATATATTTTCTCCCACTCATCATGTATAACTAATGCCTCGTTAAAACGAGCGTAAGCAGCTTGAAAAGCTTTGCTTGCTTCTGAAACAAATCGTTCAATTTCCACTTTCTGCTTTCTTAACTTATCTGAATCCCAAGCAATCCCTAAATTAATATACTCCTCGACAACTCCTGGCATTTTGGGCTCAATAACATGCGGTGATGTTCCATCAACAATTCCTACTTTTAACTTCGGGATAATGACACCATCAACCGATTTATTATCAGAAGAACAGTGTAAAAATTCAATATCATATCCCTTTTCAACCCATTCACGACCTATTGCCTTAATTAAAGAAGATTTTCCCGTTCCAGGTCCACCCTTTAAAATAAATAATCTGTTTAGTCCTTTTAAATTCTCTTCATATAAATTATGAAATCCTCTAGCTGTATTTCCACCAGCATAATAATTCAATACATTCCCTGTCACTGCACTCACTCCTTCGCAGCATTCTATTTACATAAGCTACAATATGCGAGCAACTTTATTTGGGTGAATACCTATTTTGTGTTGCACAGAAAAAGGAAATGAATTACAATTTTATTATCACGAAAATTCAGAACTTTAAATTGAATATACCTTTATCAAGAGAGGCAGAGGGACCGGCCCTTTGAAGCCCAGCAACCTCAGTTTATACAAACTGAATAGGTGCTAATTCCTGCAAAATGCATTGCATTTTGAAAGATAAAACGTAACTATTGTGTGCAAAACTCATCTTTCTTGATTATGAAAGGTGAGTTTTTTATATTTTAAAATATATACTTGGAGGTATTTAAAGTGAAAGTAATTGACCTATCCCAAACATTTGAAAACAATATGTCTCAATTTCCTGGAACACCAAAAATCAATTTAGAAGCCATTACAAGTGTTGAAGAGACAGGATATCAAGTTACAGATTTTCATTCTGTCGTTCATGTTGGTACACATTGTGATGCTCCTGCTCATTTCATTTCAGGCGCAACGACTATTGATCAATTGCCCCTAGATCAATTTGTAGGTGAAGCTGTTCTTATTGATGTAACTCATGTACAAGAACGAAAACTACCTAAAGAAGTATTACACAATGCTGACATAAAAGAAGGTGATATTGTCATTTTCCATTCCAACCTATCTAATAAATGGAATACAGAAGCGTATGAACAAGAAGCCTTTTATCTTTCCGAAGAATTAGCTGAAGAATTAGTTCAATTAAAAGTAAAATCTGTCGGTTTAGATTTCATTTCTCCTGACGAGGTAACGACAGAAACATCACCGATTCATCACATACTACTTGGGAATAATATTTATTTAATCGAAAACTTAACAAACTTAGATGCCATTAATGCGAAACGTTTCTTTTTCTCAGCGGCACCTTTAAAAATTAAAAATAGCGACGGTGCTTTCACAAGAGCATTCGCTGTAATTTTTTAAACAAACTATACAAAAAAGCAAAGATCATCATTGACCTTTGCTTCTATTTCTTTTATTTAAACTAAGAAAGAATTGCTCAACACGAGGACGTAACCAAGCTAAATAATCTTTCTCTTTCTTCTTTGTACAAGCTATTTCTTCCCCATCGACCATTCCGACAAGCTCTAGCTCTAACAGTTGCCTCGTAAATGCTAACATATTTATTTCTTCTTCCGGATACTCTTCTTTTAATTTCTCCTCAATTTCCCCTAATAAAAAACCGTCACGCATCATTGCCAATGCATCAATCCAAAGTGGCGGCATTTCATATTTTTCTCCTGTAATTGTATCTTTTACAATATAATTCTTTTGCTCTTTTCGAAATTGAATTGTGTGCAAGCATACAGTCGAATTTAATGTTAATTCCATCATACCACCTCTTTCATAATATCTGCATAGAAAAAAGGATGCGCGTGCACCCCTTCTTTTTCTAACACTACCGAACCGTTACATGAATAACAAATCTCATGTCGATATTTTCCTCCATTATAAACGAAGTATTTTATAAAAAAAACCCTTCTTGAAACATTTTATAAAATGTTTATATTTACGCAACAAGAACACTTTTCTGAAAAATATTTTCTTCTAGCGCATTATGCTATCGGTAAAAAAATCTCCACCTTCATTCCTAGCTCTCCGCTACTTTGAATCGCAATACTTCCTTGCTACTCCTCATGATCAATACAAAAACTCTACATATTATCTCATTAAATTATAAGTATGAAATTACTTTCAGAGCAATCTGTAACCTTATAACGAGAAAAGGAAGGAGATTTCCCCTTCCTTTTCATCACAATTTATATCCACCTTACTCGATCATGTAGCAATCCATCCGTAAAGTCATTTCCACCAACTACAAAATCATTCATATATAAATTCAAATATTCTCCGTACTTACTTTCTGTATTTAATAATAATTCCTCTACATAATAGGCACCTTGTTTAAAGTTATCGAACAGTAAACTACACAAGCCAGCATAAATGCCACATCCTACTTGGAAGTATGTCGCATTCGTTTTATATTTATGAAAAACTTGACTGCTATTCATCACGTTATACATATAGGTCTCGCTATTTTCATAAACGAGTAATACACCGACTAGATCCTCGCCCGCAATCTCTTCTTCGGCTGGATTAAATACTTTACGATTCCAATTCCATAGATCTTCTACCTTATCTAAGTTCTGTCTAATTATATTTGTTGTATACTCGTTAATTCGGTAAAGAAACCCTACTTCCATGTTAAAGTTTTTCCCTAAAATTAAAACTTCCTCATGCGGCATCAAACAACCATAAAATTCTTTCTCTCCCAACTTTACTTTATACTCTGAAGCATATACATCTTCATAAAAGTAAAGAGGACGATGATGACTCATATACATCGGATAACTCCATATCGCTTCATCTAGAAATCGCTCTACTGCCCATGAAGCATACAGTGTATGAGGCTTTATAAGTGCTGTATCATTCAAAAATGACGTATCATGTTCTACTATATAGCATGCTCTTGGCTTTTCATTCGGGCGTTCCTTCATAAGTTCAACAACCATCCATTGAACGACACCTGGATTCATACCTGAGCCTATAATTGCTTTTGTATTTTTAAATTTATCTTTTTCCTTCTCAAATCTCGTATATCTTTCCGTAAGCTGAAAGCCGATTAAACTATCGTCCTGATCTACTGCCTCGTTTTCCAAAGCTGAATTAATATAACAAATTCCAAGTTCATTACAACAGCTTAATACTCTGATCGTATCTGCCCCTGAAACATCAATCACAACACTCGTACTACTTTCTTTTAAATGTTTTTTAAATGTCACTACATCTTGGAGATCTATTTCGGATAAAAACAATTGATCTTCCAAATTTGGAAACAACTCGTCATAATACGTCCTATCTTTTTGTTTTATATCAACCAAATAAAATGTAACATTCTTTATCACTTCATAAATCGGGTCTTTTTCATTTACTATCGCTTGATTTAAAATCGCTAAAACTGCTTTTGCTGCTCCACCAGCACTGCCAATTAATGTAATCGATAACGAATTTGGAAACTGCTCCACCAACAAAACCCCTTTAATATATTAGTTAAGCAGTTCTCCCTCAAAAAAATAAATTGAATACATCAAAAGATAGCTCGTACATATTTTTTATAATTTCGCACAAAATTTCCTCTTCAACAGTCATACTAACATATTTATATTCAATTCATTTTTCCCCTCATATTCAAATCGACCTAAACAAATAGGCTCGACCTTTTCTTCTACATATAAAAGAAAAAGCCAGCCTTTTCAATTAACTTACGGACAATGGACAGATTTTACATGTTGAATATTTACATACATTTTCGCATCACGCGCCTTTAATATTTCAATATGACCTTCATCAATTTTTTCCATCTTTCCGATTTTATTAGATTCCTCACCTAAATCGAACACCATGATTTTGCCAGCCATTTTAATAAGCTGTTCTTCAAAAGTTCGAGCTAACGTAATATTTAATGGATTCACGGGGAGTTCATTTTTATTGAGGGCATAAGGCACTTGATTTTCTTTATACGGAATTAACCATTTCAAATGCTTTAAAGATATATACACTGTTTTATAAACCGGGCTATAAAAAACGATATAATCGTTCATTACACTTGTAACATATCCATGTATTGGAGCATTTCCAGCTACATAAATTTCTGTGAAAATCCCTTTAGAGGTACTTAATACTTTCCTCAAAGAAATTGAAGGAGATTCTCTCTTAATGACAGAATCAACATCTGGTTTTGCTACTTCTTCATCATGTGGTCGTAAAATTTTATAATGTTGTACATGATATAAAGATATATATACGTAGTCTTGTCCATTGTAAAGAACAACGATATCATTTCCTACGTCTATTAATACACCTTTAAATCTTTTTTCACCGATTAATTTAATATATATATTTTCTCCAATATTTTTATTCAACTCATTCATCTATATCCTCCTTCCTATGAATTTCTTCTTTCCTGTCTTCGGTAAAAAAATAATCAGGGCAAAGTTCTGTCTTAATAGTAAGTAATTCCTTTTCATACTATCGAAATAAGAAATTGTTCTTCTCTTTCCCTCATAATGCCCCTCTTATTTATTAAACATTATTCATCTTCATTCTTTTTACATTTAACTATCTGACTCACACTCTTAATATGATAATTAATGATATAAATCACTTCATCACAGTTTACTAGTGTAATACATTCGTCATGCACTTCACTTAATAAACCTTCTACACACTCTGGGCCGCCACGATTAATCTTTACCCACTTATACTTCAAGTCACGTAATACATCGACAAAAGTATCATCATCAGAGCAGAAACATGAAACATAGCAATCGCCACATTTACTTTCTTTCACTTTCTTCACTAGACTCTTTACGTGTTTCAATTGGTAATATACTAATTCACCAAGAGGAAGTTGTAATGTAAGGTAATCTCTTCCTAACGATACAAGTACCCCCACTCGACTCTCTGGGCCACGAAGATTTACTTTTACAGTCTCACCGACTAAGCACTTAATTTGCTCACAGCATAATACACTCTCCAAATTCATATCCTCCTTTCTTATTATCTTCCTCTACGTGATTGTCTTTGTGCGCGCTCTCGACCTGAACAACAGCTTTCATTATTACTTTCTTCGCTCTCTTCGCACGCTACTGTGACACTCTTAATATGAGATACTGCAACTAATATAACTTCTTCTTTTACAATTAATGTCACGAATTCACAAGAAACATCTTGTAAAATACCTTCCACTTTCTCTGGGCCACCACGATTAATTTTCACCCAGCGATACTTGAAACTTTGAAGTAGCTTTTCAAAGTCACCTTCACACTCACATTCCAACCATCCACAATCATCTGCTTTACAATCTTTCACATTTTTTGTAATGCTTTTCAGATGACGAATCTGATAGTAATAGAGCTCTCCTTTTTCATTCTTTAATACAAAGTAATCCGAACATACTGCGACTATTGTTCCTTTTTGAGATTCTGGACCACCCCTGTTTACTCTCACAAAAGATCCAATTAAATCTTCCAAGAAATCACAATGAAATAAACTCACGAGAAAACCCCTTCCATTAATTTATAAGCTTTTGCACTGATAGTATATGTATCTGTACAGGTTACGTTCTCTATGTTTGTCCTAGCTAGAAAAAAATATGCTTTTAACATGGTAGACTACTACCTATTAAAATCCCGAAAAACCCTAAAGCCTCCTTAAATTTTTGATACTTTGAGACGAAAAAATCCCGTATGAAGATACATTTCTGCATACCTTCATACGGGATTTCCCATCGTTTAATCTTCGTCTTTAACATCCATATCTTCTGGAATTGGTTCGTTCAATATTTCTTCCACTAATTGCTTATATTTCTCCATTTGTTCTAAATGTGTATTGAATTGTTCTTTATTTAATAAATATTGCTCTCCATCAAATAGTGCACGAATTTTCTTTTGCTGAATTAACTCTTCAATATACGACTTTGGTAAATTCAAATACTCCGCAGCTTCTTCTACTGTTATATACAACTCGTTCATTCCTTTATTATTTTTTCCTATATACTGTATCTTACTTTATTTTTGTAAACAAATAAAAAAGATTTTGTAAATGCAACCTAAAAAGCAGGTAGATGCATTCCATATATTGTATAATAGTATATAGTAAGAATTTTTTAAATATAGAATGGTATTACCCATTTACACAAAGGAGAGTTAACATATGGCTACTCGTCACATCATTACAATGTTAGAAAGAACATTACAAATTGAAACAGAAAACACAATTTCTCATTTAACTGCATCTTTATCTGATCGTATTCTTTCTCAAAGCGCAGCAATACAGGAAAACAATTGTTACCATACAATTGGGGAATGGTACAAAAACCATTTCTTATTCCAACAAGATGATTTCCTTTGGGCTAAATACGTTTTCTATGACGCATATTGTGAGGAAATAAAAAAACAAGGTCATCTTACAAAACGTGTTCGCCAAATATTAGAATCATTAGCTCGAATGCATGGAAAACAGTACATTGCTTCTATATTAAATATGCCATTTCCTAACGAACGAGCTAAAGGAACAGCATAATGTAATACTGTTCTGCGTCAGCAAAACATAGATTCATTATTTTCTAGGAAGATTCACAAATAAAATGTTCATGTCACATGAACTGATGAAACCGGTGTCATTATAATGATTGAAAATATAGTAAACAGGAAAACCCCCATTTACCTCTCTCGTCATTCGAATAGAGAAGTAAATGGGGGTATACTTGTTCCTTTACTATTTCATCATCTGCTTAATCAATTCACGATTTCTCTTCTTAAATACTTCATTATGCGAAGAAACCATTCCATACTCACTTGCATCTGGCTGAATAAATTGTTTCGCTTTATTCACAGCATTTCCAGCATCTTGGAATGCTCCCGCAATTAAGTGTAATTTTCCTTCATGCTTTAAAATATCCCCAGCAGCATATAATCCATCTACTGAAGACTCACTATTTGCATTCCCTGCAATATAATAATTATCTATAATCGCAACGTCTAACTCACTATTTTCTAATAATGTAATGTCACGTTCATATCCATGATTAATAATAACTTCGTCGATAGCTAACTGAGAAACCTCTCCTGTTTCGTGATTTGTTAGTTCTACATATTCAATCGCTTCATGGTTATCGCCAGCGATTAATGTTGTAATTGATGTATTAAAGAAACATTCTGCTGAACTGTTCATAAGTTGTTTTACTTGCGCCTCATGACCCGATAATTCTTCTTTTCTATATGTTAAATAAACTTTTTTCGCAATTGGTTCTAACTCATTTGCCCAATCAATTGCAGAGTTACCTCCGCCTGAAATAATGACCGTTTTATCTTTGAAACGTTTTAACGATTTAACTGTATAGTTTAAATTTGATACTTCAAATCGCTCCGCACCTTCTATGGATAACTTTTGTGGATTTAATATACCACTTCCAGTTGCAACGATCACTGTTTTTGAAAAATGTTCTTCTCCAGTGTTTGTTTTTAACGTAAAAATACCATCTTTATTACGAATAATGGATTCTATCTTTGTATTCAATACAACTTCCGGCTGAAATGTTAACCCTTGTTGTACAAGTTGCTCAATTAACTTTTCACCAGTAATCGGTAATAATCCGCCAATATCCCAAATCATTTTCTCCGGATAAACATGTATTTTTCCACCTAACTGTGGTTGAAATTCTATTATTTTTGTTTTCATCTCTCTGAGTCCACTATAAAAAGCTGAATAAAGCCCTGCAGGTCCCCCGCCTATCACGGTTACATCAAACAATTCTTCTCTATTCATTAACCTTCACTCCTCAGCTACTAATCATTGATTATCATTCTCAATAAAATATAACCTGTTTCCGCAAAATTTACAATTAAAATTACTATTGACAATACAACTAGATAAAATTATATTATTTAAAGAATCAATAGTGATAATCATTATCAACTTGTTAATAATTAGCAAATTTGAGATTACATCTTCTTTCATTACTATGGTTAATACTATATTGTAAAATCTCATATTCAAGATTTTTAATAAGCATTTTGCATTAACACTACTCTTTCAAAAAGATTGCAGTTAAACAACTTATTGTATACACATATCATCTATTTAAAGGAGACAGACGATGAAAAAGTTATTTATTTCACTAACAGTTCTTTTCGTTTTTGTTATGAGTGCTTGCAGCAATGGCTCTACGGACAAAAAGAACGATGCAAAAGGTAGCAAATCAAAAACAATTACATACCAATCTGAAGATGGTAAAAAAGTAGAAGTTCCTGCAAATCCAAAACGTGTTGTTGTTTTATCATCATTCGCTGGTAACGTAATGTCATTAGGAGTAAATCTTGTTGGGGTAGATTCATGGTCTAAACAAAACCCACGTTTTGATAGCAAACTTAAAAATGTTGCTGAAGTATCAGATGAAAATGTTGAAAAAATCGCTGAACTAAATCCAGATTTAATCATTGGCTTATCAAATATTAAAAATGTTGATAAGTTAAAGAAAATCGCTCCTACTGTAACATACACTTACGGAAAAGTTGATTACTTAACACAGCATTTAGAAATTGGTAAGTTATTAAACAAAGAAAAAGAAGCAAAAACTTGGGTTGATGACTTCAAGAAACGTGCACAAGAAGCTGGTAAAGAAATTAAAGCAAAAATCGGTGAAGATGCAACAGTTTCTGTTGTAGAAAACTTCAACAAACAGCTTTATGTATACGGCGAGAACTGGGGCCGTGGAACAGAAATTCTGTACCAAGAAATGAAATTAAAAATGCCTGAAAAAGTAAAAGAAAAAGCATTAAAAGAAGGATATTACGCATTATCTACTGAGGTATTACCTGAGTTTGCTGGTGATTACTTAATCATAAGTAAAAACAAAGATACTGATAACTCATTCCAAGAGACAGAATCATATAAAAACATCCCAGCAGTAAAAAATAATCGCGTATACGAAGCAAACATGATGGAATTCTATTTCAATGATCCACTTACATTAGATTTCCAACTAGACTTCTTTAAGAAAAGCTTTCTTGGTAAATAATACAAACATGAGGAATTCTTAATTTAAGAATTCCTCTTCCTTTATTCTATAAACAGAAAAGATGTGAAACAAATGACAAAAGATCATGACAATCCACGTTCTATAGCTTTTACATACAAACTAATTTTAAGCATAATCGCATTCTTTCTTATTTTTATGGTGGCAATGGTATTAGGGGCGGCAGATACCTCTATAAAAGACGTATGGTTAGCACTCACTTCCTCCGCTAAAGGGGACAAAATATCTATTATTCGCGAAATACGTTTACCACGTGAAGTTGCTGCTATTTTTGTAGGGGCTGGACTTGCTGTTTCTGGAGCAATTATGCAAGGATTAACACGAAATCCACTTGCAGACCCTGGATTATTAGGATTATCTGGTGGAGCAAATGCTGCACTTGCGTTAACGCTAGCCTTCAACCCTTCCATCAGCTATCTTTACTTAACATTTGCTTGCTTTATAGGTGCTGCAATTGGCGCAATTATGGTATTTGGCATTGGCATGATGAAAAAAGGTGGACTCTCCCCTCTTCGAATTGTATTAGCTGGTGCTGCCGTTTCAGCATTTTTGCTTGCAATTTCAGAAGGTGTCGGCATTTATTTTAAAATTTCACAAGAGGTATCACTTTGGACTGCTGGGGGCGTAATTGGAACAACTTGGGGACAATTAAAAATTATTATTCCAGTCATTTCAATTAGTATCTTTATCGCTATCTTACTAGCAAAAAAATTGACAGTTCTTAGTTTCAGTGAAGAAGTAGCTATTGGACTAGGTCAAAAAATTATTGTTATTAAAACCATTCTATTTATCATTATTATCTTACTTGCAGGTGCGTCTGTAGCACTTATCGGAAATATGGCATTTATCGGTTTAATGGTACCTCACATGGTACGCCCAATTGTCGGTCCAGATTACCGATTTGTTATACCGATGTCAGCAATTGCTGGTGCTTCTTTTATGCTACTTGCAGATACAATCGGACGTACCATTAACGCTCCGTACGAAACACCAGTTGCTGCTATTGTCGCAATTGTAGGATTACCATTCTTCCTATTCATTGTACGTAAAGGAGGAAAAATGTTCTCATGATCCCATCTATTTTAAGAAAACAACGTCTTATTATACTCGCTTTACTTATACTAACCATTACAACCATTGTAATTGGAATGGGGCTCGGTTCAGCGTCTTTATCTTATGATCGACTACTCCCAACATTAATGGGACAAGGAACTTTTAAAGAGGAGTTCGTTTTATACTCATTAAGACTCCCTAGAATTGTCATTACATTATTAGCTGGTATGGCTCTCGCTTTATCAGGAGCTATTCTGCAAGGACTTACCCGAAATGATTTAGCTGAACCTGGTATTCTCGGAATCAACTCTGGGGCCGGTGTTGCTGTTGCTATTTTCTTCTTATACTTTCCAATAGATGTAGGTTCATTTCTTTACTTACTACCTGTCGTTGGATTTATTGGAGCATTTCTAACAGCTGTTCTAATCTACGTATTTTCATATAGTAAATCAACTGGACTTCAGCCGGTGCGATTAACATTAACCGGTATCGGTTTTGCATTTGCACTATCTGGAATGATGATTGTCCTTATTTCATCCGCAGATCGTATGAAAGTGGACTTTATCGCCAAATGGATTGCCGGTAACATTTGGGGAGATGACTGGATCTTTGTTTTAGCAATGCTTCCATGGTTAATCGTATTCATTCCGTTTGTTTTCTATAAGGCAAACCGATTAAACATTCTAGCATTAAACGAACCGGTCGCAATTGGCGTTGGAATTGAAATTGAAAAAGAACGCAGATACTTATTAGTGGCGGCCGTTGCGCTTGCAGCTGCAGCTGTTTCCGTAACAGGAGGAATTAGCTTTATTGGACTAATGGCTCCTCACATCGCAAAATCTTTAGTAGGTCCAAGGCATCAAATCTTCATGCCTATCGCCCTTTTAATTGGCGGATGGCTATTACTATTAGCAGACACAATCGGACGAAATATCGTTGAGCCTAACGGTATTCCGGCAGGTATTGTTGTCGCTTTAATTGGTGCTCCTTACTTTATGTATTTGTTGCTTAAGAAAGCATAGAAAGACCCTCAAGATTCTGAACTGTACCCTATAAAATGGACAGTTTAATAAAAAAGCCCTGAAAAATCAAGCACTTAAAAGATGGTTCCGATAT
>NZ_JAQFPJ010000043.1:0-14605 GCF_027712065.1 Bacillus cereus group sp. BcHK124 | reverse complement strand
AGTAAAAGTTACTAGTTTATATTCAATTCGAATTTCTTTCAAATGATCCCAAAGTGTATTGTCTCTTTGAGGATAAAGCTTTAGCGAGGATGGACTAGCACCGATTTGTTTTGATATATAATGTATGACTGAATCCGGGATGTTTTTGATATGAGTGTATGGCCAACCGGGATATCGAAGAACAGCTAATTGAACGGTGAACCCTAAACGGTTTTCTTCTCTCCTTCGCTTATTGATAATTTCTAAATCCCGTTTGGAAAAAGTGTAGTAGGTTCCTAGCACCCACTCGTCTTCAGGAATTTGCATAAGGACCTGTCGCTGTTCCGATGTAAGCAATTCTCTACCTCTCGCAACTTTCATACAGTATCATCTCATTTCTGTAATTGTTCAGTTAATTAGTTCAATTATAAATCAATAGAGTGTACTCTATTGATACAATTATAGTAGACTGATAAAATCATAGTTAAGAGTGTCTCATAAGACTTATCTCAAAAATGAGGTGATATTTTGCGGAAAATTGGTTATATACGTGTCAGTTCGACTAACCAAAATCCTTCAAGGCAATTTCAGCAATTAAACGAAATCGGGATGGATATTATTTTTGAAGAAAAAGTTTCTGGTGCAACAAAGAATCGCGAGCAACTTCAAAAAATGTTGCAGGATTTACAGGAAGGCGACATTATTTATGTTACAGACTTAACTCGGATCACTCGGAGTACGCAGGATTTATTTGAATTGATTGATTTAATACGAAGGAAAAAGGCAAGCTTAAAATCACTCAAGGATACATGGCTAAATTTATCAGAGGATAATCCATACAGCCAATTCTTAATTACAGTAATGGCTGGTGTGAACCAATTAGAGCGCGACCTTATCCGTATGCGTCAACGTGAAGGGATTGAGTTAGCAAAGAAAGAAGGAAAGTTTAAGGGGCGTTTAAAGAAGTATCATAAAAATCACGCAGGGATGAATTATGCAGTAAAACTATATAAAGAAGGCGGCATGACTGTAAATCAAATTTGTGAAATTACTAATGTATCTAGGGCTTCATTATATAGAAATCTATCGGAAAGAAACAAATAGTTTGTCCTGATTCTATCAAAAGGTGTATTTTTTCACCAACATTTTTAGGCATGAAATGTCGGTAATTATTATCTATTTTGTTTTAAAGTAAATATTGAAAGGGAGTAAACTTATGGATTGGCTAGAAAGAATGAACAATGCGTTAAACTACATTGAAAATAGCCTGGATGAAGAAATAGACTACAAAGAGATTGCAAAAGCAGCTAACTGTTCTGAGTTTCATTTTTCAAGAATGTTCTCTTCAATCTCAGGTGTATCGCTATCAGAATATATTAGACGAAGACGGTTAACACTTGCAGCATTTGAAATTCAAAAAAGTGATATTCGGATCATCGATGTGGCAATTAAATATGGTTATATTTCTTCTGATACTTTCTCACGTGCTTTTCAAAAAATGCATGGGGTAACCCCTTCCAATGCTCGTAATAGAGGGGTACAGTTAAAAGCCTTTCCCAAAATTTCCTTTCAAATTTCTATTAAAGGAGATACCGAGATGGACTACAGAATTGAAAACCTTGATTTTGAATTAAGAATTGTCGGAAAAAGCAAGCCAGTAAAAACAAGCAGAGCATTTAAAACAATCCCTACGCTTTGGAACACTGCGAAAAAAGATGGATTTATGCAAGAACTAGTAGATATGTCATGGGAAAATCCAAAATGCACGCTTGAAAGCCTTCTGGGGGTTTGCGGAAAAGAAGCTGCCATCACAGATGAACAATTTTCCTATTTCATGGGCGTAAGATACGATGGGGAATCCCCAGAAAATATGGAGACGCTTATTATTCCCGCAAGTACATGGGCAGTTTTTCCGAACATAGTGGATGCATGGAAACGTTTATATTCCGAGTGGGTCCCTACCTCCGAGTATGAACTTGCAAATTTACCGTGTATAGAATGTTATTACGGTCCGAAGCATAAACCAAGACACGAACTCTGGGTCCCTGTTATCCCGAAGTAAATTACATATTCAGTAATAGAATGCTGTTTATGGAGTAACGAAAAAAGAGCCTAATTTCTCAATTTAGGTGATGGGAAATCAGGCTTTTTATATTGGAAATTCCTTATCGTTGTAAATCCGCATTTTCCTGACGCCACCCCGTTATGTACGCGTCAGTTCGACTAGCCAAAATCCTTCAAGACAATTTCGGCAATTGAACGAAATTGGAATGGATATTATTTATGAAGAAAAAACTTCAGGAGCCACAAAAGATCGTGAACAACTTCAAAAAATGTTAGAGGATTTACAGGAAGGTGACATTATTTATGTTACAGATTTAACTCGGATCACTCGAAGTACGCAAGATTTATTTGAATTGATTGATTTAATACGAAATAAAAAGGGAAGCTTAAAATCACTTAAGGATACATGGCTAGATTTATCAGAAGATAATCCATATAGCCAATTCTTAATTACGGTAATGGCTGGTGTTAACCAATTAGAGCGAGACCTTATTCGTATGCGTCAGCGTGAAGGAATTGAGCTCGCAAAGAAAGAAGGGAAGTTTAAAGGACGGTTAAAGAAATATCATAAAAATCACGCAGGAATGAATTATGCAGTAAAGCTATATAAAGAAGGAAATATGACTGTAAATCAAATTTGTGAAATTACAAATGTATCTAGAGCTTCTTTATATAGAAAGCTATCGGAAGGAAAAAAATAAGCATTCATTACTTATATTAAAAATTTCCGGGGATTGTGAAACAACGTACCTAACCAAGCAGGCTATTTCTATAAGGAAGTATCAATATTTGTTTATCTAACTAGGCACGATCATCAAAGGGTTCCGAGTACATTTTAACGGAGATATACGCTAAACTCAGATTTAAAGCAAGGCTGTATTTTCCGAGAACACTTTATAAAAAACAACCTTAGTCAATCACAAACGAAGGTTGTTTTTATAAAGTCATGGTCTAATTAAAACAATTGCTGTCCCAAGAGCATACTTGAGACTGAAAAGGCACCAGCAGGTGGTAAAACATTAGTATATATGGGAGGTCCCAAACGGGGTGTAAAGGTTGTAGCAATCCAATTTCCATATTCACCAGCCAGCAAAGAGGGAGGTTTCATTATAAACCGTCCACTTAAAACGAAATGCCGAATGCTTATAGCGGTCTCATCAAATATTGTCAAGTTGCCAAAAAAGGAGGCATATGGTGAATCGAAACTTATTTGTTTAGCGCTTTCGTCCCAATACCCATTAATCGGAATAGGTATACCACGAAAATTAACTGTACCTACTACTTTGTTGTCTACAATGGAATCAATGGTAAGTATACCTCTAATAATGGATCTCCCCGCAATAGAAGCATCAATCCCCCATACGGATGGAAAGGGGATACTAACTTTGGCTGTCTTTGGAATTTTCAAAATTAACCTCTCCTTGATTATTTTATGTATGGATTGAGTTGTATTTAATCATAATCCTGTAGTAATGATACAGTATATGCACAGAGAATCACTTAGGTGTTTTGTTAAGAAAGAAGCATCAATAATCAATCAGCCTACTGTCTAGATGAAAAGAGTTTGCCTGACCCACGAAAAATATGGAACATTAATTCCTGCTGCTCATACATATGGTCTCGCATTTGGAAAATTTCTTAGCTTTAAAATAAATCATCTGATTCAATGAAATGTAATGCCTATCATCACCTATTTTTATATGTACCTCAGACGAATTCCTATACCTCCGTTACTCTTCGATCATATTGTATTTGTACGAGGTGGTGTAAAATGTTTAAATTATATTTAGATCCTGGTCACGGGGGAGTGGACCCAGGAGCTATTGGCAATGGGATGCAGGAAAAAGAAATTACCTTAAATATTTCCCATAGCATCCGGAATCTCTTGGAAAACCATTATGAAGGCCTGCAAATTAAAATGAGTAGAACAGCAGATATTACGCGCAGCTTGAAAGAACGTACAGATGATGCGAATGCTTGGGGTGCAGATTATTTTCTATCCATCCACGTTAATGCATTTAACGGTTCAGCTCATGGGTATGAAGATTATATTCATAACAGTTTGTCTGATTCATCGAGAACAGCGTTAATTCGGGACATTATGCATGAAGAAATTGTCAAAGTAAATAACTTGCATAACCGTGGTAAAAAAAAGGCCGATTTCCATGTACTGCGAGAAACCAGAATGCCCGCTTTATTAACGGAGAACGGATTTATTGATCATGCAAGCGATGCCCAAAAATTAAGAGACCCGAATTGGCGGCAAGCGGTTGCCCAAGGGCATGTTAATGGGTTAGCACGCGCGTTTAATTTGAAGAGAAAATCGACTAATCTGAAAAGCAATATGGCTATTAAACGTGTAATTGTTGACGGTGTGCAAGTAGGTGCTTACGCAGAAGAAGAAAATGTGTTGAGAACTGTAAAACGCAACCTGAGAACAGCACAAAGGATTATTATTGAAAATGTGTAGTTTCGTTGGGAAAACGGTTGCTTGACTGCGAGCACCTTAAAGTTTTATCAAAATGGATAACTAGGCTGGATGAACAAAATATACGCTAAGCCTTTGATGTGACGGGCTTAGCATTTTTTTCTTGCTCTAAGTTAGTCCGGCCGATATAAGCCAGGACTAGCTTAATATCAGATGAATAGAACGAAGTTGTTGAGGGAATTATAGGGGTACAGCCAACATTTCGGAAGTTTTGTACGCTAAGCGAATTTTAACTAAAAAAAGTCGAATTCCTGTACGCTAAGGAACCGACTTTTTTTAACTGACTTGTTCAACTAAACAAGCTACCGTTTGAAATAGAACTTTATACTTCACTATTAATAAGGATTTCACAAGTTAAATTAAGTTAGAATCTTTCCATATTCTTATACAATTAACTAAGGTTTTTTTTTGGAAAGAAAGTTTATATATATCTGGCATAGCAAGCTTCTTCCAGAATTCAAAATCGTATTGTTCATCAAAATAATTCATCATTAGTACCATAATATTTCCATGTGTTCCTACAACAACATTTTTGCCTTCATATTTATCTAAAGCCATTTCAATGCCTTTAATTCCTCTTTGTTGGGCACTCTTGTTTGACTCTCCACCTTCCCAAGAAAAATCAGGGTTGTCCCAAACCTTTCTAATTGCTTGCTCAAAATCATTAACATCTTCCTTCGTTAGCTTTCTTTCTTTAAATTCATCTACAATTTGAATCTCCCTGCCCAGTGTTAATGCTATTCCTTCAACCGTTTGTATAGCCCTTAAATATGGACTTGAGATAACATGATCAATGTTTTCTTCTCTTAGTAACTCTTTGACTTTGTAAGCATCTTTTAGTCCTTTTTCTGATAAGGGTCTTTTTAATTCCTCTGGTGTGTAAGTAGAATGGGCATGTCTAACCAAATACAAATTTGTTAGCATTGGAACCTCCTAATAATATGTATAATTATTTATAAATCCTTTTTTGTGGAATCACTCCTCTAACACCACCTGTGGGGTCATTAATATCGTTAAAGTATCTTGGTATTAAGTGTATGTGACAATGAAAAATCGTTTGACCTGCTGTCTCCCCACAATTCACTCCAATGTTGTAACCTTCCGGTTTATACCTTGAATCCAATAATGATTTACTTCTCTGAAAACAACGGTGGTAAAATCCCTAATAACAACGGTGTGAAATTCCCCAATAATAACGGATAATTATCTCAAAAACAACTTGGAGTGTAGAGAGATAATGATCAAGGATGGGGAATTTTTTATGATTAAAGAGTATCACTCAAAAGGTTGGACTCAGATTGCTATAGCAGAATTAACAGGCTTTGATCCAAAAACAATACGAAAATACTTAAATCAAAATGAGTTACCAAAGAAAAAAAAACAACCTCACGGTAAATTGAAAACAAGCCTTTTAGATCCATATAAAGACTATTTATTAAGACGGTTAAAGGAAGGTACCACTAACTGCGAAGTGCTTCTTGAGGAAATTCAATCTATGGGTTATCCAGGAAAGATGACTATTTTAAGAGATTTCATCAGACCTTATCGCCAGAAACCAAAGAAACAATCGAGTATCCGTTTTGAAACACCTCCTGGAAAGCAAGCACAGATGGACTGGGCAGAGATTGGAGAACATGAGGTTGATGGGAAGAAACAAAAGCTTTATGTATTTATCATCGTTTTAGGTTACTCCCGTATGAAATACATGGAAATTACAAATACGATGAATATGGAGCAGCTAATGAAATGCCACATGAATGCATTTGCCTATTTTAACGGCGTTCCTGAACACATACTCTATGACAATATGAAAACGGTAGTCACCTTACATAGTCCAACACAAATACGTTTTAATCGAAAGTTCGAAGAATTCCTAGCTTACTATGGAGTTGTTCCGAAAGCGTGTAAACCAGCAAGACCACAAACCAAAGGGAAAGTAGAAAGTGCGGTTGGTTACCTTAAGAAGAATTTTCTGCAAAGAAAACAAAAGAATACACTTCATGAGATGAATGAGATGTTAAGTGGATGGCTGGACAAAGTGGCCAATAAAAAACCGAATCAAACGACGCTTGAGCCACCTCTACAGCGTTTTGAAGAGGAACAAAAACACTTATTACATTGGAATACGAGACCCTTATTCCCAATAAGTAAATGGAAGGTTACTTACGTAACGGAAAGCAGCATGATTTCTTATAATGATCGAAACTATTCGGTTCCTTATCGTTATAAAGGGATGGAAGTAAAGGTGAAGGAAACTCTTGATCATCATTTAGAGATCTATTTTGATCTAGAGTGCATCGCTACTCATCCGATTATTTCTGGGATCAATAAATCATTAACGGATATCAACCACATAAAGAACATAAAAAAAGAGCCAGATGTGACACAAAACGGTTTGGCGACCCGTCACATTCAGCCCTCTAATCATGAAGTGGAACAACGTTCACTTCACGTGTATGAAGAACAATTAAAAGCTGGTGATCACAAATGAACGCACAACTTATAACTGAACGTCTTAAGAAAGTTGGCTTGGTTTACATAGCCAATCAATTAGATGGCATCCTAGAAGATGCCTCTAAACATAATGTAACATATTCTGAATTTCTAAACACCCTTCTTCAACATGAAATTGAACACAAAGAAGGTGCAGCACTAGAAACTAGAATAAAGAAATCAAAGCTACCGTTTCACAAGACTATCGAAGACTTTGACTTCTCATTTCAACCAAGTGTTAGCGAACGGCGTGTAAAAGAAGTAATAACTGGTCGTTATATTGAGAATGGAGAAAATATCTTATTATTAGGACCGCCAGGTGTTGGTAAAACCCACTTGGCGATAGGTTTCGCTATCGAAGCACTTCGTCAAGGATACACAGCTTACTACACCCGGGCCGATGATTTCATTACTTCCTGCCGCAAGGCAGAACAAAGGGGAACCACTTCTCGCCTGGTCCGATCGTTAAGTAGGTGCGATGTACTCATAATTGATGAAATGGGATACTTTCCGTTTGATGAGTTAAGTGCAGATTTATTCTTTCGTATCATTTCAAAACGTTATGAAAAAGGGTCAATTATTTTAACCTCTAACAAATCGTATATTGAGTGGGGGAAAATATTTGGCGATGACGTCCTAGCAACAGCGGTTTTGGATAGATTGTTGCATTACTCCACAACTTTCAATATCAAAGGACAATCATTTAGACTTCGTGAAAAGCAAAAAGCCGGCATACAACCGGCCGTTAATTAGTAATAGGGAATTTTGGACCGCTGAAATTAGGGAAAATAGAACCGCTGTTGACATCTCAATACTAATTTATCTATTGAAAGTTTTTCTTCAATAGTTAAACCAAAATAATCCTCACAGTGTCTCTTCGGTACTATTAACATATGACCTTTATTTACTGGGAATTTATCATAAAAACATTTAGCTTTATCATTTTCAAATACAACACTTTCAATATGGCCTAGTCACAGGGTTGCTGCTCTAGTCCGTCAGATGATTTACATAAAATGTAATTTCTGCAACCGACTTACTGAGGCAACCCTATAGCGCCTTGTCTAAATACCTATACAGCGTGGTCTTACTGATACCAGTCGCCACTGTAATTTGCTTAATTGTATAGTCTTTACTCTTATACATCTTAACAGCCATTTCCACTTTATCTTCTTTCTTAGTAGGTCTCCCACCTTTCTTTCCTCTTGATCTTGCTGCTTGAAGACCAGACTTTGTTCGTTCACTAATAATATCTCTTTCTAGTTCAGCGATGCTTGCCATTGTACGAAAGAAAAACTTTCCCATTGCGGTTGAAGTGTCAATACTGTCAGTAATTGATACAAAATGTACACCCATATCGTTAAATAATTCGCTCAGTTCTATCAAATGTTTTGTGGAACGTGAAATACGGTCAAGTTTATATACAACAATTTTATCGCCACTTCGTAAAACTTTTAAAAGGTCTTCTAATTGAGGCCTATCTCTTCGTGTGCCAGTTAATTTTTCTTTATAAATCTTCTCAACCCCGAATTGTGTTAATGCATCAACTTGCATATCTAGGTTTTGTTCCTCCGTACTCACTCGCGCGTAACCAAAAATCATAATTAATCACCTACTAAAAACTATTTATATGAATATATTAGCACCAAAAACGGTGTTTGTTATTAAAAATGTTACTTTGATTTTGGGAATGAGTTTTGGTACCAAAGATCAGGGTAAATAGAGTGTGTCTTGCTCCAATAAGGACCAGCCCCATAAATGTCCGTTTATGGGGCTAATTTTATTAAACTAACCAGCCGCAGTATGACTGAAGAGAGCTCTTTTATTTTTGTTCCGCAATAGGGCCAGATTGTTGAATAAGGATTGTAGTTAATTATGGTTTTACATACAATTATTGAACTATTGGAAGATAAGTTTAATATCAACCTCGGTGAGCTTTTCATAAGTAAATGAGGTTCTTCACAAGTAATTCGTGAACTAATCAACTGCCCCAGTTCGTTTTATTTCTACCTTAATATTTGGTTTTAAATTTAATGTGGAATACTTTCCTCTCAAATCTTTTTCATTTAAATTGGAATATTTTCTTATACTTTTTATTTTTCTTCCAATGCCAATTGGATCAGTATTTAATTTTCTAAACTTCTCAAGAATATCCCCGAATTCTTTGTTTAGTTCTTCTTCAATTATTAGCTCCATTTTTTTTATTGATTCCTTATTTTTAAGAGTAACAGAAGGCTGTAATTCTATAGTTGAAACTAAAATAGATGCATTTAAATTAACCGACTCTTTCTGAGATAATTCAACATTTCCGCGGTACTTTATTGGGTGAATTGTAATATTAAATTTATCTCCTTTTTGCTTTTCGACTAGTTTTATTCCCTTTTCTTCTAATACCTCTGCAGGAATATTTAAAGTTATATCCCCCAAAAAAGCATTATGATCGGTGAATAATTTTATATACAGGGTTTTTTTCATGGAAATAGAACCAACCATTTTATCATCCCTAAATAATGCAACCCCATCTAAATAGGGTGCTACACCATTCTCATTCGATAGAATAGGTAAGGTAGGATCGATACCAATTTCATATAGTGTGGAAATAAAATCATGCAAGTTGGAGTTGACTAACATTTCTTTCTTTTCGTGTTTATCCAATAGTTGATAGATATAGGATCCCATTTCGGGATATTCTTCATAGTTTTTATTTTTAATCGTCTCCTCAGCATTATCAGTAATGGCCAAAAAGATTAAAGAACTGATACTGCTATCTCGTTGCATAGTATCCAGAAAAGAAGAAATTCCTACTGTTTCTGCCATATTTTTATTAAACAGTATGGTCCTTAATTGACCAGAAGTAAGGTCGTGGCTTGTCTGTTGTTCTAAATTTTGTCTTATTTGTTTGCTTGTAGTTCCGACGGCAGAAAGGGTTACACTCGTCTTTTCTTCTTTACGGTCGAATTGTAACAAGCTAATAGTGCCTTTGTATGTATTCTCATCAAGTAAGTCAAAACCAATAATAGTTGAAATTCCTTGCCTTTCTAATATTTTTTCAGGTAGCATACATGCCGTACAGAGAAAGAAACAAAGTAGTAGAATAAGCCATATTTTCATTTTTTCAACTCCGTTTTGAACGTGAAAAGATTTTAGATTTAATGATTGAAATGAAATATAAGAATATTGGATAGATAAACCATAGGTAAAAGCCTACTTGACCAACTTTATCAATCAAAAGGTTATTGTCGACTCTTTTTGTGATAAAAAAACTCGTGATAAAAATGATTATTGAGATTACCCATATTCCATGTTTTAGTTTTAAATGAAATATTTGTTTAACTCCTTTGGAAGAAATGAATAGGATTATACATAAATTTGGAAAAATAACTAATATCCATAATGAAACTGCTATAGATTCAAAGCGCTCAATAAATGGAAAATGGACAGCGTTTATTATACTGACAATAGGCCAGATATGTTTTTCTAATTCTTTAGGGCTAAAAAATAATATGGAAATAACAGTTGCAATTAAAACAAGAAGTGTGGTAAACCAGATTGCTAATTGACTGAATAGAAGTAGTTTTTTTTTCTCCTTTATAAAAGGAAAAATAAAAAATAAAGTCTCAAAACCCAACATTGTATAACTGCTTTTAAAAACTCCTTTCATCATTTCTGACGGAGTTGTCGACATGATGGGTAAAATTCTAGTTAAGTTTATGGAATCAAGTGGTTGATACATCACAAATAGCAGCCATATAGTCATTAAAAAGGATAAGAAGCATATCCCTGCAACTACTCTGAATCCACCTGATACTGCATAAATTGTTATTAATAATAGCGCTAAGGTGCCTACCCATTCATAAACTCCTTCATATCCCCATGTTAGGGACAATTCAACATAACTGATGATGATAGAGTAATGTACAGCAATAAAGTAAATGACAATTAAGGTATTGATGATACTTCCTATAAAGCGACCAAATAAATTTTCGTGTATTTCATAAAGATTACAGTTTCCATGTTTTTTAAGTATGCTAATAATAATCCAAGTGATAATACTAATGAATAGACCGGATAGTAAAACTGAGATCCAAGCATCTTTCTTAGATTCAAGATAAATAATTTTCGGGACTCCAAGTATGCCCATACCAATTTGCGAAGTGTGTATGATAAAGAAAGCCATATAGGCATTTACAAAACTAATATTTGATTTCATTATCCACCTCAAAATTCATCTAAATCTTTTTCTGTTTTTTTAAATCTCCACCTTGTGCGGAATGAATCTTTTGGGCGATTGACAACAGGACGTCTCATATAAAAATGGTGGGGTAGACGTATTAAGAAGTATTTTATATCCTTAATCCTAAAAGGGTATAGAGGTGCAAGATAAGGTTTGTTTAATGATGTCAATTTTAACAAGTGGACCATCATTACACAGACACCGATAATAATCCCATTTAATCCCCCAACACCTGCTAGAATAATGAAAGGAAATCTAGCAATTCTTATAGCAGTGCCCATTTCATAAATAGGAGCCGTAAATGCCCCTAATGCACTAAATGCCACAATAATAATTAAAATGTTGCTAGTTAAACCTGCCTCAACAGTTGCTTGGCCAATAACAATACCTCCAACAATCCCCATTGTTTGCCCTACTTTTGACGGAAGGCGTGCCCCAGCCTCTCTAAGTAATTCAATTAATAATTCGAGTAAAAGTGCTTCTAGCAAAGGTGGAAAAGGAACTTGTGAACGTGATTGCCCAATTATAAGTAACAATTTAGATGGAATTAGTTCAGAGTGAAATGTCATGGTTGCAACATAAAATGCTGTAAGAAATAGTGACCCTGCCATAGCAAATAATCGTATAAATCTTATAAAAGTACTTAAGGACCATCTCAAATATATGTCTTCTGTTGATTCAAAAAACGAAAAAAAATTAGCAGGTCCAATAATAGCAATTGGACTTTCATCTATAAGAACACCAATCCGTCCGTTTAAAATAGAGTAGAGGAATCTATCGGGCAACTCTGTTAATATAAACTGTGGAAAAAATGAGTAATGATTATCTTCAAGACATTGTGCCAATACTGAACTGTCACTTATATTATCAGTTTTTATATTTTCAAACTTCTCCTTAAGTGTTTTAAGTGTGTCATCATCCGCTATATCTTTAAGATATATAATTCTTACTTGCTTCTTAACACGTTCTCCTATTTTTAATTCATCTGTACACAAATTAGAATCATTTAGATTTTGTCTTATAATTTTAATGTTAGAAGATAATGATTCTGTAAACGATATTTTAGGACCGTATACCAATGATTCTGTTTCTGCTTTCTCAATAGATCTTTCAATAGGGTTGGCGCAATTTACCATAAATGCTTTACTTTCGTCTGATAAGTAAATATAAGCGAATCCATTTAAGAGGGAAGAGATAATCTCTTGTTCCTTAAGGTTTTTCTTTACTTCGTTCATTGGTATGTTTTTCAATAAATAAGAGTAAGTTATGTATTCTATCGGAAGTTGTTGAATGTATTTAATTACATACTCATTTAGAAACTCTTGTTTAATTAAATTTTTCATGAAAATAACTTCGAGACAATCTCCACCAACTTCAAGTGTTCTACACATTAAGTCTGGTGATTCGTTGAGGATGTATTTAATTTTTTCATAATTAGGGCAGTTATTTTTATTTAGATGGAGTGTCATTTGAATCATATCCTTCAATAGTTTTTTTTAGTATTTGAAGTAGGAATCATTTTATACTTGTTTTAATAAAGAAGTAAGGATTGAGAGTAATTTTAGGACCTATGGTTCTGAAACGAATATGGAACAAGGAATTTTAGATGGTAACCAACAACATGTTGTAGAAATCAATTGGCCAGAACTAGCTGGTATATATGAGGTTGAATTTAATGAAATGTGGGGCAGTTCTACATTATCTTTTGATAAAGTAAATTCTAACATCAGTACTCGTAAAATCGATAATACAACACATGTTATTGATATTAACGGTAAAACACCGGAGGCGCGTTCGAAGTGTTTGTAAAACAGCAATCTCATAATTGATTCGGTTAACCCTCTCCATTCCCTTACTATCCGTCTCAATAATGATATCCTTCCATTTGGGCTGGATCACTCCTTCAATAGGAACTTCGTCATTAGCTGCAAAAAAACGTTGACCACTATCACCATATTCTCGAATTAGTTGAAGAGCTTCAATGACAGGTTGATGAGATTGATTATTAGATCTGAACGTAAGATTTTTTAAGATATTACAGAAAGCAATCCGATAATGCCCCCGATAGGAAGAATGCATCTTTATATAGATTTTTTCTTTGTATTCTCGGTGATTTCTTGTCATGTCTTTAATAATATCCCGAATTGTTGAAGCGCCTACAATCGGATATAGAGTATCTTGAATAATTCCATCTGGATGATTAACCGTCGCTTTTAATAAGTTGATAATATGTTTATTTTTCCCTTGAACCCTTTCCAACTCTTCTACTGCTTCTTTACGGGTAGTATTCTTGGCCTTATTTCCGAACTTGAGAGTGATTTCATCCAACAGATCAGCTAAATAGTCGATAACTTCAGCATGACGATGCCAAAATAAGATGGCAAGTAAGGTGTAGCGAATGGGTGCTGGATGTGCTCGCAATTCCGTTACAGTCTCAGTAGCTGCACGAAGTCGATATTTCTTTAGTAATTTTGGAGTCATATGATGAAACAAACCATTAGGAATTTGGAGATGTCGTATAGCTAACAGTTTTTTAACCTCCATCTCCATCGCATTTACACTTGGTTTACGAGGAGAAGATAATAGTTGACGAAAAGTTAAAATGTCGGTTTCCTCTCCATCAGAATCCTCATCAGCATGGGACTCAAGTAAAGCATCTAACCGAGTGCACGTCTTAGCAGATAATTGCTGATATGTCATTTTATATAAGCTCTTTTCAAAAGTATCAATGGCAGAGTCAATCATACGCTTTAAGCTCCCAATAGAAGGAGGTTCAACTTTCCATTTACGAAAGAGACTGTATGCTTGGTTTTTTAAATAGTCTGTATCATGTGTAGACTGAACTTGTTCTTCTAACCATTGTCCCAAACGATCATTATCTGTACGTGTAAGCTCCTGAAATCCAAAAAAATCCCTTATATTTTTTCGATGTCGGGTATAAGTCTTTTCTTTTCCACCCCAACTATATTCATCAAATTGATCATGCGAAACATCAAGCTGTTTCGCTATGTACTCGATCACTACTTTTGGGATGTCTTGCTTTTGGCTAGGGAATCTAGCTTTCTGTTGGAAATACTTTAGTAACACGGCAAAGCCCAAACGGTTCGTTTCTGTTTTATTCCCCATAGATAGATGTAGTTCATTTGGCATTAACATAAAGTTTGCTAAAAGCTCTTCTTCATTCCAATTTTTCTTCACTGGTTCTCCCTCTGATCTACATGTTTTTTTAATAGTATAATTTCAAACATAGAGACCATCAAGATAACTAAGAAAAGCAGCAAAGCTAAACCATTTTCCTTTTATTGTAATATATCTGACGGACTAGAGCAGTAACCCTGTGATTAAGC
>NZ_JAQFPJ010000042.1:0-14824 GCF_027712065.1 Bacillus cereus group sp. BcHK124 | reverse complement strand
AGTTGGGACCTTGTCCCTGTGAGAGTAGGACGTCGCCAAGCAACTAAAAACACAAGTCTTTTGACTTGTGTTTTTTTTATTTCCCATGAAATAGGTTCGGTTCTGCTAGTAAAAAATTCGAAATATAGTAAGGAATTTTTTGAGCAGAAATAGTAAGAAATTGATAAATAAATGGGTAATCTTCAGAGCCATAGCTTCCAAGTAAATCATACCACCAATCTGTTTCGTATCTAGAAATCATACTTAAATTGTAGAGCAATAAATAATGAACGAGAAGTTCAGGTAATACGGGTGTAGGATTTCTAGGATCAGTTGTGAGTGGTAAGTAATAAGTATCAGCGAGATATTCGTAATATAAAGGCGTACTATATATAGGATTCCACGATTGGATAGGAGCCGTAAAAAGTAAATTGGATGCGCTCGTTTTCCCGGGGACATGTTGCACGGATAAGTGCTTACAAATTGATTCAATATAACGTGAAAATCTTTCTGAAGTCATATGAAGTCGATCTAGTATATTGACTGAAAAGGAAAGTTCATTTGCATTTGTTGAATCAATTTTATATAAAGTGGAACCTCGCTGACTATAGCGAAATAAGCTTTGTAATTCAGGAATATTCCCCATTAAATCCAACATGTTAAACTTCTCTGATTCTAAGTGTTTCATGTGAAACAGTTGTTCTGCAACATGAGTAAATAGTCCATTTTTTTGTACCTTTACCTCATCTTCTAAAAATTGATATCCCTGTTTTTTCCGCTTACGAGTCGTAACGCCATGAGCTAAAACAGTAGTGGATTCAGGATAGTTTGGATCAATAGTTAATAAGCATGCTTTAAAAAGTTGGCTCATTCCATAAAACAATAACATTGGCTGAATCGAAAAGGGAGCTACCTTATATAATTCGTAATAATTTTTCCCGTGTTCTAAATAATAAATAAAAGGATAACAATTTTCGAAACTTTTTTTTTCGGCATTTTGTATGGAGGATTTTTCATAACAACGGGCAAGATAACGTTGTACATTTTGAGATGAAAAGAAGAAACTTAGTTGCTGCCAAGTACAATGTGTTTGATGCATATATTACGCTCCTTTTATTGTCTAAAAATTCTAACATATATATACGTCCTTGACAGTATTTTAACCAATTGATAAGCTACTAATAATAATTTCTGGTATCATGGGGGGAACAATTATGTGGGAATCTAAATTTGTTAAAGAAGGTTTGACTTTTGATGACGTATTACTTGTACCAGCAAAGTCAGATGTACTACCAAGAGAAGTAAGTGTTAAAACAGTTTTATCTGAAAGCTTACAGTTAAACATCCCGTTAATTAGTGCAGGAATGGATACAGTAACAGAAGCGGATATGGCTATTGCAATGGCTCGTCAAGGCGGTTTAGGAATTATTCATAAAAATATGTCTATTGAACAACAAGCCGAGCAGGTTGATAAAGTAAAACGTTCTGAAAGTGGTGTTATTTCAGATCCTTTCTTTTTAACTCCAGAACATCAAGTGTATGATGCAGAGCACCTTATGGGGAAATATCGTATCTCAGGTGTACCCGTTGTAAATAATTTAGACGAGCGAAAATTAGTTGGTATTATTACAAACCGTGATATGCGTTTTATCCAAGACTACTCAATCAAAATTTCCGACGTAATGACAAAAGAACAGCTAATTACAGCTCCAGTTGGTACAACGCTAGATGAGGCTGAAAAGATCCTACAAAAGTATAAAATTGAAAAACTCCCTCTTGTTGATAACAACGGTGTATTACAAGGGCTTATTACAATAAAAGATATTGAAAAAGTAATTGAATTCCCGAATTCTGCGAAGGATAAGCAAGGGCGCTTATTAGTTGGAGCAGCAGTTGGTGTAACGGCTGATGCTATGACTCGCATTGACGCATTAGTAAAAGCTAGCGTAGATGCAATCGTACTTGATACAGCTCATGGACATTCTCAAGGCGTTATTGATAAAGTGAAAGAAGTTCGTGCAAAGTATCCATCATTAAATATTATCGCTGGAAATGTTGCTACTGCTGAAGCAACAAGAGCATTAATTGAAGCAGGTGCAAACGTAGTTAAAGTTGGTATTGGACCAGGCTCTATCTGTACAACACGTGTTGTAGCTGGGGTTGGTGTACCACAATTAACAGCGGTTTATGATTGTGCAACAGAAGCTCGTAAACACGGTATCCCAGTTATCGCTGACGGTGGTATTAAGTACTCTGGTGATATGGTTAAAGCTTTAGCAGCAGGAGCACATGTTGTTATGCTAGGTAGTATGTTTGCTGGTGTTGCTGAAAGTCCTGGTGAAACTGAAATTTATCAAGGTCGCCAATTTAAAGTATATCGTGGTATGGGTTCTGTCGGAGCGATGGAAAAAGGAAGTAAAGATCGTTATTTCCAAGAAGGAAATAAAAAACTTGTTCCAGAAGGTATTGAAGGACGAGTACCATATAAAGGACCTTTAGCAGATACGGTTCATCAATTAGTTGGTGGATTACGCGCAGGTATGGGATATTGCGGAGCACAAGATTTAGAATTCTTACGTGAGAATGCACAATTTGTTCGTATGTCAGGTGCTGGTTTACTTGAAAGTCATCCTCATCATGTACAAATTACAAAAGAGGCTCCAAACTACTCATTATAATGTCTTATATATAAATAGACGGAGATTTTATATCTCTGTCTATTTTTTTTTGATTATGTTAGAATAACGGTTATGTGAGTACATAGATATTGGGGGTAGCAAAAGTGAAAGGTATGTTTTGCAAAAGATTCATTGCACTAGTAACAATGTTTACACTAGCTTGTAGTATGTTGTTACCATATAGCAATGCATCAGCTGAAACAGGAGCTGCTTTAAATATTGAAGCAGGTGCGGCAATTTTAGTTGAAGCGAATTCTGGAAAAATTGTATATCAAAAGAATGCAGATGAATTATTATCCATTGCTAGTATGACGAAGATGATGAGTGAGTATTTAGTTCACGAAGCAGTAGATAAAGGAAAGCTTAAGTGGGATCAGAAAATTAAGGTTTCTGAATATGCGTATAAAGTTTCACAGGATGCTTCATTATCAAATGTGGCATTAGAAAATGGTGGCTCTTATACAGTAAAAGAGTTATACGAGGCAATGGCAATCTTCTCTGCAAATGGTGCAACGATTGCATTAGCAGAAGCAATTGCAGGTAAAGAAGTAGATTTCGTAAAAATGATGAATGATAAATCGAAAGAACTAGGGTTGAAAAATTATAAATTTGTCAATTCTACAGGTTTAACGAATAAAGATTTAAAGGGAATGCATCCAGAAGGAACAACAGCGGATGAAGAAAATAAAATGTCTGCAAAGGATGTTGCAACTTTAGCACAACATTTAATTAAAGATTATCCAAAAGTGTTAGATACAGCAAAAATCCCGAAAAAAGAATTCCGTCCAGAAAAAGAGAAGTTTGCAATGTCGAACTGGAACTGGATGTTAAAGGGCTTAGTTAAAGAATATGATGGCGTAGATGGCCTAAAAACAGGCTCAACTCCAGAAGCGGGAGATTGCTTCACTGGTACGGTTGAAAGAAACGGTATGCGTTTTATTTCTGTAGTGATTAAAACAAGTTCTCATACAGCACGTTTTGATGAAACAAAGAAGCTATATGATTATGGATTTGCTAACTTTGAAATGAAACAAATGTATAAAAAAGGTTCTTCAGTAAAAGGACAAGAAACAGTACGAGTAGAAAATGCGAAAGATAAAGATGTAGCAGTTCAAACGAAACAAGCCATTTCACTTCCAGTACCAAAAGGAAGTAAAGATGTTTATAAAACTGAATTAAAAGAATCAAGTAAGGGACAAGAGGCACCTATTAAAAAGGGAGCTGCACTTGGTCAAATGGTAATTACGCCAAAAGATACAAACGATCCTGGATTTTTAACTGGTAAGTCGTTGCAAGTGGATCTTGTAACAACAGCTGAAGTAGAAGAAGCAAACTGGTTTACTCGTGCTATGCGCGGAATTGGTTCTTTCTTTAGTGGTATATGGAATAGTGCTGTTGATACAGTAAAAGGTTGGTTTTAAAAGCTCCTCATTGTAGGGGCTTTTTCTTATTCCTATTTTTCATACCGACTTTATGAAAAAGTAGTAGACAAGCATCTGATAGTTAGTGGTAGAATGTAAGAGTATTCTTAATTTTCGCCTTTAACGGGGAAAAGCAATTCACCTAGGGGGGTTTTTGTAACATGACAAACGTAACAGGGACAGAACGTGTAAAACGTGGAATGGCAGAAATGCAAAAAGGCGGCGTTATTATGGACGTAATTAACGCTGAACAAGCAAAAATTGCAGAAGAGGCAGGCGCAGTTGCCGTTATGGCATTAGAGCGCGTACCAGCAGATATTCGTGCAGCAGGTGGCGTTTCTCGTATGGCAGACCCAACAATTGTTGAAGAAGTTATGGGTGCTGTGTCAATTCCGGTTATGGCAAAATGCCGTATCGGTCACCTTGTAGAAGCGCGTGTATTAGAATCATTAGGGGTAGACTATATCGATGAGAGTGAAGTATTAACTCCTGCCGATGAAGTATACCATTTAAATAAACGTGATTACACAGTTCCATTTGTATGTGGTTGCCGTGATATCGGAGAAGCTGCACGTCGTATTGCAGAAGGTGCATCTATGCTTCGTACAAAAGGTGAACCAGGAACAGGAAACATTGTAGAGGCAGTGCGTCATATGCGTCAAGTCAATGCAGAAATCCGTCAAGTTGCAAGTCTACGTGAAGATGAGTTAATGACATATGCAAAAAATACTGGTGCTCCTTATGAAGTACTACTTGAAATTAAACGCCTTGGTCGTTTGCCGGTTGTAAACTTTGCAGCAGGTGGTGTAGCAACACCTGCAGATGCAGCATTAATGATGCAACTTGGTGCGGATGGTGTATTTGTTGGATCTGGTATCTTTAAATCAGAGAATCCAGCGAAATTTGCACGTGCAATCGTTGAAGCGACAACTCATTATGAGGATTACGAGTTAATTGCAAGCCTTTCTAAAGGATTAGGTAATGCGATGAAAGGTATCGAAATTTCAACGTTACTACCAGAGCAACGCATGCAAGAGCGTGGATGGTAATTGAAGGAGAACTTTAAAATGGTGAAAATCGGTGTACTAGGTCTTCAAGGTGCAGTTCGTGAACATGTAAAATCAGTTGAAGCAAGTGGTGCAGAAGCTGTTGTTGTAAAGCGTATAGAACAACTTGAAGAGATTGATGGTCTTATTTTACCAGGCGGTGAAAGTACAACTATGCGCCGTCTTATTGATAAGTATGCTTTCATGGAACCACTTCGTACATTTGCGAAGTCTGGTAAACCAATGTTTGGTACATGTGCAGGAATGATTCTTCTTGCAAAAACACTTATTGGCTATGACGAAGCACATATTGGTGCTATGGATATTACAGTTGAGCGCAATGCGTTTGGACGTCAAAAAGATAGCTTTGAAGCTGCACTTTCTATTAAAGGTGTGGGAGAAGATTTTGTTGGCGTATTTATTCGTGCCCCGTATGTTGTAAATGTAGCGGATAATGTTGAGGTACTTTCTACACATGGCGATCGAATGGTAGCGGTAAGGCAAGGGCCGTTTTTAGCTGCTTCTTTCCATCCGGAATTAACGGATGATCATCGTGTAACAGCATACTTTGTAGAAATGGTAAAAGAAGCGAAAATGAAAAAAGTTGTATAAGTAACTTGCAACTTGTATAAGATTATAGTAAATTGATGGTAACAATTTTATAAAATAAGCGTGTTGATAGGAAATAGTAACAAATGTCGTTTCTTATAGAGAGTCGATGGTTGGTGGAAATCGATAGAAACAGTTTGTGAATCCATCCTGGAATGGAATGTGGAATATCTTTATGATTAGTAAACATTCCCGGTGAAGAGCCGTTATTTCTACTTGAGAGGAAAGCGGTAATGCTTTCAACTAGGGTGGCAACGCGGGTTAACTCCCGTCCCTTTATATAGGGACGGGAGTTTTTTGTGTTTTATAAAATAAAAGGAGGAGTATATAATGCTTGATATTAAATTTTTACGTACAAATTTTGAAGAAGTAAAAGCTAAGTTACAGCATAGAGGCGAAGATTTAACTGATTTTGGTCGCTTTGAAGAATTAGATACGAGAAGAAGAGAACTACTTGTTCAAACAGAGGAACTAAAAAGTAAACGTAACGAAGTATCTCAACAAATCTCTGTATTGAAGCGCGAAAAGAAAGATGCAGAAGCTCTAATTTTAGAAATGCGTGAAGTTGGAGAAAAAGTAAAAGATCTTGATAACGAACTTCGTACAGTTGAAGAAGATCTAGAAAGATTGATGCTATCTATTCCAAATATTCCTCACGAATCTGCTCCAGTTGGTGAAACAGAGGATGATAATGTAGTAGCCCGCACTTGGGGAGAAGTGAAGGAATTTGCTTTTGAACCAAAACCACATTGGGATCTTGCTACAGATTTAGGAATTCTAGATTTTGAACGTGCTGGAAAAGTAACAGGAAGCCGCTTCGTATTCTACAAAGGTGCTGGCGCAAGATTAGAGCGTGCTTTAATTAGCTTTATGCTGGATCTTCATACTGATGAGCATGGATATGAAGAAGTATTACCTCCGTATATGGTAAACCGTGCAAGCATGATAGGGACAGGACAACTTCCGAAGTTTGAAGAAGATGCATTCCGTATTGAAAGTGAAGACTACTTCTTAATTCCAACAGCTGAAGTACCTGTAACAAATATGCACCGTGATGAGATCTTAAATAAAGAACAATTGCCTATAAGATATGCTGCATTTAGCTCTTGTTTCCGTTCTGAAGCAGGTTCAGCTGGCCGTGATACACGTGGTTTAATTCGTCAGCACCAGTTCAATAAAGTAGAGCTTGTGAAGTTTGTAAAACCAGAAGATTCTTATGAAGAGTTAGAAAAACTAACAAATGATGCAGAACGCGTGTTACAATTATTAGAGTTGCCATATCGCGTTATGAGCATGTGCACAGGTGATTTAGGATTTACGGCAGCGAAGAAATACGATATTGAAGTATGGATTCCAAGCTATGGCACATATCGTGAAATCTCTTCTTGTAGTAATTTCGAGGCTTTCCAAGCGAGACGTGCAAATATCCGTTTCCGTCGTGAGCCAAACGGCAAACCAGAACATGTTCATACATTAAATGGATCTGGTCTTGCAATTGGACGTACGGTGGCAGCTATTTTAGAGAACTACCAACAAGAAGATGGTACAATTATAATTCCAGAAGTTCTTCGCCCTTATATGGGAGGAAAAACAGTTATTAAGTAAATTTATAAACATTCATCGGTATGAGTGATTGGTAATTATGAGCGTTGTCAGTACTATGATGTAGGAGAGGAAAAGTAAAATTTTCCTTTCCTCATAATTTATTTTAGTAGGGTTGACTAACTGTTTTTCTTTTGATATTATATTTGATGTCAATATGGAGGTATACCCAAGTCTGGCTGAAGGGATCGGTCTTGAAAACCGACAGGCGGCGAGAGTCGCGCGGGGGTTCGAATCCCTCTACCTCCTCCAGATATAATTGACAACAGCGCATATAAGTGGAGATTGGAGAACTCGTTACCACACGTAACGAGTTTTTATTTTAAAACCAATCATAAAGTATGGTGTAAGGCAATTTTGTCCTTATTACACACTCATATTCCGATGATTATCTTCATAGATATGAAAGGAGTCAACATGGATCTTATTATACAAACGTTTCCTTTAGATGGAAAAACTTTATATTATGTACAATGTCCTGTCTGTAAGAACAATAGAATTTTAAACAGTGGTGCAAATGTATCACGCATTATTAGCGATGATACATTCCGTAAACTTTGTGGTTGCACTTGTGATGTAAAGCAAACTGCAACAAAAGTAGAGGCACCAAAAAAAGTTAAAAAAGAAGCTGGAAAGAAAGAAGCAGCTCCAAAACGTACAGGTAAAGTATTAACAGCAGTAATTAACGGGAAAGAAATGACTGTTAAAGAGATTGCTGAGGCGTACGATATTAGTACAAGTACTGTTCGTCAGCGTATTAACGCTGGAAAACCTGAGAGTGAAATTATTGCTCCAACAAAGAAAAAGTAATTTAATAGAAAAACCCGTGCATATGCACGGGTTTTTTATTTTACAAGTTTACGTGTTTGTTTTAAAAAATGACCGATTTTTTTAATGATTGGTTCAATGGAATCGCCATCTTTTAAAATATCGTATTCATTAATGTTTAATCGTAAAACAGGGCATGAATTAAAGTTGTTAATCCAGTTTTCATAACGCCCATGCATCTCTTTCCAATACTCGATTGGTGTTTGCTGTTCCATCGGACGTCCACGTTCTTGGATACGATCAACGATATCATCGAAAGAACCTTCTAAGTAAATTAATAAATCTGGATGTGGGAAGTAAGGAGTCATGACCATAGCGTCAAATAAACCTTTATATGTTTCATAATCAGTTTCCGTCATTGTACCTTTTTCGTGATGCATTTTTGCAAAAATGCCAGTGTCTTCATAGATAGAGCGATCTTGAACAAAACCGCCACCGTATTCAAAAATTCTTTTTTGTTCTTTAAATCGTTCTGCTAAAAAATACACTTGTAAGTGAAAGCTCCAGCGTGTGAAATCAGCATAGAACTTGTCCAAATACGGATTAGAATCTACCTTTTCAAATGATGTGCGATACCCTAAAGCGTTAGCCAATGCAGTTGTCATAGTGGATTTACCGACACCTACTGTTCCAGCGATAGTGATTACTGCGTCATTTGGTATATCATATTTTTGCCTTAAATTCATTATTATTTCGACTCCTTTAAGAGAGTATTTTGAAGGGCAGATAGGATGACGTTTAAATCATCAGGATTTTTTACAAAATCCATATCGTCTCCGTTAAATTTCAATACTGGGATATCTGGATGGTCCTTTTTAAAAGCATCCATTGCTGTTTCGTAATCTTTTGTGAGCTGTAGTAAGTAATTTGGATCCATATTTTTTTCGAATTCTCTTCCGCGCATTGCGATTCGCTTTTGTAATGTTTCTAGGCTAGCTGTTAAATAAACGATAACGTTTGGAACTGGCATATCTTGTGTAAGGATACGATAGATTTGCATGTACTTGTCATATTGAGAATCTTTCAATGTACGGGATGCAAAAATTACATTTTTGAATATATGATAATCCGCTACTACTGGCTTCCTTTGATTCAAATACTTTATGTTAATATCTTCTAATTGTTTGTATCTATTACAAAGAAAGAACATCTCTGTTTGAAAACTCCATTCGTCGATGTCTTCATAGAACTTTCCTAAAAAGGGGTTTTCATCAACAATCTCTTTCAGTAAGTGGAGTTGCATGTGAGTTGAAATTTCCTTCGCAAGTGAAGTTTTTCCAACACCAATTGGTCCTTCAACCGTGATAAATGGTACTCCGGTCACGCTGTTTCCTCCTTTCAATCAGTGATTTACCGTGACTACTAAAAACACAAAACAGAATTATTGTAGCACAAGAGGGAAGCGAGCGGGTTAATTTGATATAAAAAGTTGGAAAATAGATATATGTATTAATCAAATTTTATTTGAAACGACGGTACTATATTTGCTTTTAATGTGGTTTCCATTATTTTTAAAGCATGTAAGTTATCCTGATCATCATTAGAGGCAATACAGTCCTGTGGTACATACAATGTATAATTCCTCATATGAGCATCGTTAGCTGTAAAGAGGATACATATATTCCCGGCGACACCTGTTAATATTAGATTTTCTATTTTTAAATAGCCTAATAAAGAATTTAAAGGTGTTTCATAAAAAGCAGAGTAATGTGGTTTAATAAAAATGTAATCATCAGCATTTGGAGCGATCTTATGAATGATATTTTCACTATACTCATTTGTACAATGAGTAATCAATTGGTCAATATCAGATCTCCAAAGTTGATAATGGTCATTAATATAAATGATGGGACAACCGAAGGATTTCATTGTCTTCTTTAATTGTAAAATAGGAGTGGTTATAATTTCGCATTTTTTGGCTAGGATAGGCCCGTGTGAAAATTGAAAGTCATTAATCATATCGATAATGAGTAAGGCAGTATTCTTCATATGTAATCCCCTCTCTTTTTTCTTAGGGTGGATTGAATTTGTAAAAGTTATCCCATGTGTAGTAAATGGAAATAAGTGTACTTTATTTGTAATGAAAGGACTATGTTATGGAACGTGATCAAGATATTTATTTTATGCAGTTAGCAATAGAAGAGGCTAAAAAAGCAGAGGCAATACAAGAAGTACCGATTGGTGCAGTTATAGTATTAAATGGTGAAGTAATTAGTGTTGCTCATAATTTAAGGGAGACTGAGCAAAGATCAATAGCTCACGCTGAGTTGTTAGCTATTGATGAGGCATGCAAAAAATTAGGGACATGGCGTTTAGAAGATGCGACGTTATATGTAACATTAGAGCCTTGTCCGATGTGTGCGGGTGGAATTGTTTTATCACGAGTAAAGCGAGTTGTATATGGTGCGAGTGATCCGAAAGGTGGATGTGCAGGGACATTGATGAATCTGTTAACGGATGAACGCTTTAATCATCAATGTGAAGTAGTGGCTGGTGTATTAGAAGAAGAGTGCGGTACGCTATTAACGAACTTTTTTAGAGCGCTTCGTAAAAAAAGAAAAGCGATTAAGAAATTAGAGAAAAGTAAAGAGAATTAACGTATTTGCATTTTATAAAAAAACAAGTTATACTGATAGTGCCTTTAATGAAGGCAACCGAATATTGGTTTTAACTTTGCCGTGCTAAGCGGGGAGGTAGCGGTGCCCTATACTCGCAATCCGCTCTAGCGAGGCCGAATCCCTTCTCGAGGTTATGTTGTTGTAAGGTCTGCCTTAAGTAAGTGGTGTTGACGTTTGGGTCCTGCGCAACGGGACCCCGTGAACCTTGTCAGGTCCGGAAGGAAGCAGCAATAAGCGGGTCTTCTCGTGTGCCGCAGGAGTGCCTGAACCGAGCTAACTGCTTAAGTAACGCTTATGGTACGTAATCGACAGAAGGTGCACGGCAGTTATATATGTATACAAAACTCACCTTAATACTAAGGTGGGTTTTTTGTATAGAAAATAACTTTTGGAATCTATAAACAGAATGGGTTATAATAAATGAGATAATAACCTTTGAGGGAGGCCGTATTTTCGTGTCATACCAAGCGTTATACCGAACATGGAGACCGCAAAAGTTTGAAGATGTAGTCGGTCAAAAGCACGTGACAAAAACGTTGCAAAATGCCCTTCTTCAAGAGAAAGTTTCACATGCTTATTTATTTTCTGGGCCGAGGGGAACAGGAAAAACGACAATTGCAAAAGTGTTTGCAAAAGCAATTAACTGTGAACATGCTCCGGTAGCTGAACCTTGTAATGAATGTCCTTCTTGTTTGGGGATTACACAAGGATCTATTTCAGATGTATTAGAAATTGATGCGGCTTCAAATAACGGTGTAGATGAAATTCGAGATATTAGAGATAAAGTAAAATATGCTCCAAGTGCTGTAGAATATAAAGTATACATTATTGATGAAGTTCACATGCTTTCCATGGGTGCCTTCAATGCGCTTTTAAAAACGTTAGAAGAACCGCCAGGACATGTTATCTTTATTTTAGCGACAACAGAACCGCATAAGATACCGCCTACAATTATTTCGCGTTGCCAACGTTTCGAATTTCGAAAGATATCAGTAAATGATATTGTTGAGAGATTATCGACAGTTGTGAACAATGAAGGTACGCAAGTAGAAGATGAGGCATTACAAATTGTTGCACGTGCCGCTGAAGGTGGTATGCGTGATGCGCTCAGTCTTATTGATCAGGCAATATCTTATAGTGATGAGAATGTTACGACAGAAGATGTATTAGCTGTAACAGGGTCTGTTTCTCAGCAATACTTAGGCAACTTAGTAGAATGTATACGTGAAAATGATGTATCAAGAGCATTACGTATCATAGATGAGATGATGGGTAAAGGGAAAGATCCAGTACGCTTTATGGAAGATTTCATTTACTATTATCGTGATATGCTTTTATATCAAACTTCACCACAATTGGAACATATGTTGGAACGAGTGATGGTTGATGAGCAATTCCGGACGTTAAGTGAAGAAATGCAACCGGAAGTAATCTATGAGATCATTCATACTCTTAGTAAAGCGCAACAGGAAATGAAGTGGACAAATCATCCGCGAATTTTCTTAGAAGTTGTTATGGTACAACTGTGTCAACAGTTTATGATGCAAGCAAATGGTGCAGATCGTTTACAAGCAATTATGAACAGGATGCAGCAATTGGAGAAAGAGCTAGAACAAGTCAAAAAGAATGGTGTGCCGGCCGGTGTGCAGCAGGAAGTCAGAGAGACGCGTGCAGCACCAAAGCCAGTACGGACAGGAAGTATGAAGATACCTGTCGGACGCGTAAATGAAGTATTAAAGCAAGCGAAGCGTCAAGATTTAGAACAATTAAAAGCTGTATGGGGAGAGTTGTTAGGAAGACTCAAAGCATACAACAAAGTAGCGTTTGCTGTTTTATTAGAAAATAGCGAACCGGTAGCGGCTTCAGATGATACTTACGTTTTAGCGTTCCAATATGAGATTCACTGTAAAATGGCAAGCGAAAATCGAGAGGCTATGGATACAGTGGAACAAACTTTATTTGAATTGCTAAGTAAAAGATTAAATATGATTGCCATTCCAAAAAGTGAATGGGGTAAAATCCGTGAAGATTTTTTACAGCGTGAAGGTGGAAGTTCTGAAGAAAGCCCAGAGAAAAAAGAAGATCCTCTTATAGAAGAGGCTGTAAAATTAGTAGGGCAAGAACTCATTGAAATAAAAGAGTAATAATAATTAGGAGGAATTAATTATGATGCGTGGCGGAATGGGAAATATGAATAACATGATGAAACAAATGCAAAAGATGCAAAAGGAAATGGCAAAGGCGCAAGAAGAACTTGGCGAAAAAACAGTTGAAGGTACAGCTGGCGGCGGTATGATCACAGTTATTGCAAATGGTCATAAGCAAATTCTTGAAGTAAAAGTGAAAGAAGAAGTTGTAGATCCAGAAGATATCGAAATGTTACAAGACTTAGTGTTAGCTGCAACAAACGATGCACTTAAAAAAGCTGATGAACTTTCAAACTCTACAATGGGTAAATTTACAAAAGGCTTAAACTTACCGGGTGGAATGTTCTAGGAGGATATTGATATATGCATTATCCAGAACCAATATCAAAACTAATTGATAGTTTTATGAAATTGCCAGGAATCGGACCGAAAACAGCGGTTCGATTGGCGTTTTTCGTATTAGATATGAAAGAAGATGATGTGTTAGGTTTTGCAAAAGCACTTGTAAATGCGAAGCGAGACTTAGCATATTGTTCTGTATGCGGGCATATTACTGACCGTGACCCTTGTTATATTTGTAACGATTCACATCGAGATCAATCAGTTGTTTGTGTCGTGCAAGAACCGAAAGATGTAATCGCGATGGAAAAGATGAAAGAGTATCAAGGTGTATATCATGTGTTACGTGGTGCTATCTCTCCAATGGAGGGAATTGGACCAGAAGACATTAATATCCCGCAACTTCTAAAGCGACTACACGATGAAACAGTACAAGAAGTAATATTAGCAACAAATCCTAATATTGAAGGGGAAGCTACAGCGATGTATATATCCCGCCTCTTAAAGCCGACAGGTATTAAAGTAACTCGTATTGCACACGGTCTGCCAGTTGGTGGAGATTTAGAATATGCAGATGAAGTGACACTGTCGAAAGCATTAGAAGGTCGTAGAGAAGTATAAGAGGAGAAACAAAAATGTTCTTTCAAAAAAAGGGTAAATTGCGTAAAGAGTATGATGATAAGCTAATTGTACTGTTAGAAAAGGTGAAGAATGAATGGTTACGTCAAAAGAGAATGGTTGAACAAAGTGTTGAACCATCTCAAGATGTACTTTGTTCTTTGAAAATAGCAGAGGCGAAATATTTCTTCTTGCTAAAAGAAGCAAAACGTCGTCCTGTAAAGATGGAGCAATGGTAAAAGGTTCTGCTGAAAAAGCAGAGCCTTTTTATTTTATTTGTTTGGAAAGATCGATTAATGTTTTTTGTGAAGAACGTGTAGCAGAATCAAGGTGAATAAAATGAAACGACTGGAGTTATATAATAAACGTTCTTTTTTATCGTCTTGTCCCATACAAATAAATGTGTATAGGTCATTCATAAGGAGGAAAAAATGAATTCTACAATTATTATTGTTGGTATTCTTGCGTTAGTTTTTATTTTCCTTGTTTTTGGTGTTTCTTCTAAGCCGTTACGTTTTATAGGAAAAGCGCTCTTTCATGTTACTTTAGGAGTAGCATTACTTTTTATCGTAAATGTTGTAGGAACATATTTTGATTTTCATCTTCCAATTAACTTGGGTACTGCAACAATCACAAGTTTATTAGGTCTACCCGGTGTTGCTGCATTAGTGGTTATTAAGCTTTATATCATGCCAAGATAAATTTATTTTGGCATTTTTTTAAAAAGTGTTGACTTGTGAATGGTTAATATGGTAAATTAATAAGCGTCGTCAGGAACGAAAGAAAAAAGTTGTTGACAGATTCAACGCAAGATGTTAAATTATAAAAGTCGCTGAAACGCGATGTTGAACTTTGAAAACTAAACGAAACAAACAACGTGAAACGTCAATTTTTATTTTATGATGCTAGACAAACTAACTTTATTGGAGAGTTTGATCC
>NZ_JAQFPJ010000041.1:0-15855 GCF_027712065.1 Bacillus cereus group sp. BcHK124 | reverse complement strand
TGCAAACGCTAGTTATGGTACTGAATTTGCAACTGAAACAGACGTGCATGCTGTGAAAAAACAAAATGCACAATCAGCTGCAAAACAATCACAATCTTCTAGTTCAAATCAGTAATGAAAGAAAAACACTTCTCTAATTCGGGAGAAGTGTTTTCTTTGTGCTTTGGTCATGGTAATGAAAATAAAACGAACGACATAACTTCTAATAAGTCAACAAATGTAGTCAAAGGAGAAGGAAGTTAAAGATTAGAAATATGTAATGAGGAAATAATAACTGATAAATAAATCCAAAAGGGGGTAAGTAATGAACGATTTTGATAAGTTGGTAGGAGAGCAATTGGAAACGATGGATGAGTTGTTGAAGTTACAAGCTCACCTAGAGAAGTATCAGCAAATTGAAATGAGCGAAAAGGATACGTGCGATAAAAAGGAATTACATTTTATTCGCCAAGAAATATATAGAACAGAATTAGCACTTAAGTTATTACATGAGAAATTTGAAGAGCAAACAAATAGTGTGATTCAATCTTTTGAAACTGAAAAAATGATTTCAAATTTAGGATAAGATATATTGTTGCCTTTAGGTGAAAGGTCCTTCTGTACATGGAAATGAGGAAGGACTTTTTTTATCCCACTTTAATGGGCAGTAAGACCCCCACTGATTAAAGTTTCACTTTATTCTCCGTTCCTCGTTTGGCCCCGCTCCCTAAGAAAGACTATGGATATGGTATTCAGTGTGAAACATAGAGTCTTATTGCTTTAGTTTTAAAATTTCGACAAAAAAGTTATAATAGAAAAAAAGTGAATGCAGTTCAAAGGGCATTTGCAGTTGAAGGAAGGGAGCATATATGGGATTTCCCAAAGAAGGAGAAAAAGTACAAATACATAGTTATAAACATAATGGCTCCATTCATAGAATGTGGGAAGAGACAACGATTTTAAAAGGGACACAAAGTCTTGTAATCGGAGCAAATGATCGTACAGTAGTGACAGAATCAGATGGCCGAACATGGATTACTCGTGAACCAGCAATTTGTTATTTTCATGCAAACTACTGGTTTAATGTGATTGGAATGTTAAGGGAAGAGGGCGTATATTATTATTGTAATTTAAGCTCACCTTTTGCATATGATTCTGAAGCGTTAAAGTATATTGATTATGATTTAGATATTAAAGTGTATCCAGATATGACATATACACTTTTAGATGAAGATGAATATGAAAAACATAGTCAAATTATGCAATATCCACCTGTAATTGATACGATTTTAAAACGAAATGTAGCACAACTAACACAATGGATTCATCAAAGAAAAGGGCCATTCGCACCAGACTTTGTAGATATGTGGTATGAGAGATATTTAATGTACAGAAATTAAAACAAACCTGCAGGGGATTTCCCCGCAGGTTTGTCCTATTAGAGGGGGGATTATGTGCAAGGTATAAAAAGATATTTGCAATTTGTTAAACCATATCGATGGCTTATTGCTATTACGATTATGATTGGTCTAGTTAAATTCGGCATCCCGCTCATTATGCCGTGGTTATTAAAGTATATTATTGATGATGTTATTCAGGGCGGAGGGTCATTTCAAGATAAGACGTCCCAACTAGTAACAGCGATTGGGATTGCTTTTTTTATTTTTGCAGTGTTAAGACCGCCGATTGAATATTATCGTCAATATTTTGCGCAGCGTATCGCAAATACAATACTATATGATTTGCGAAAACATATTTTTGGCCATTTACAAAAGTTGAGTTTACGTTATTATTCGAATACAAAAACAGGGGAGATTATTTCACGTGTCATTCATGATGTAGAACAAACGAAGGATTTTGTAATTACTGGTTTGATGAATGTTTGGTTAGATACGGCAACAATTGCTATTGCTATTATTGTTATGTTTTCTATGAATATAAAATTGACATTTGTTGCGCTATTAATTTTACCTATTTATGTAGTGGCAGTGAAATATTTTTTCGGGCGTCTTCGAAAATTGACGAAAGAGCGTTCACAAGCGTTAGCAACGATGCAAGGGTATTTACATGAACGTATTCAAGGGATGCAAGTGACACGTAGCTTTGCATTAGAAGAGTATGAAGGGAAGCAATTTGAAAAAAGAAATAATGAATTTTTGACGAAAGCGTTAACGCATACGAGTTGGACGGCGAGAACATTTTCGGCAGTAAATACGTTAACAGACTTAGGGCCGCTACTCGTGATCGGTTTTGCAGCGTATGAAGTGATTCAGGGGCAGTTAACATTAGGAACTATGGTTGCCTTTGTTGGATATATGGATAGTTTGTATAGTCCACTTCGCCGCCTTGTTAATTCCTCTACGACATTAACACAGTCTTTCGCATCGATGGATCGAGTGTTTGAACTGTTGGATGAAAAATATGATATTGTGAATGTCCCAAGTGCGGTACAAACGAAAAAATTAAATGGTGAAGTGATATTTGATAATGTATCTTTTCGTTACAATTCGGATGAAAAAGAGGTATTACATAACCTTTCGTTAACTATGTTGCCAGGAGAGAAGGTAGCACTTGTAGGAGCGAGTGGGGGAGGGAAGTCATCTCTTGCTAGTTTAATCCCGCGTTTCTATGATGTCTCTTCAGGCGCAGTTTATGTAGATGGGATAGATGTTAGAAAGTATGATATGAGAAATTTACGTAGTCATATTGGAATTGTACTGCAAGATAATTTGTTATTTAGCGATACAATCGGGGCAAATATTTTATATGGGAATCCGAAAGCTACAGAGGAAGAAGTAATTGCAGCTGCCAAAGCTGCGCAAATCCATGATTTTATTATTGAGTTACCTGATGGTTATGATACTGTCGTCGGGGAACGCGGTGTGAAGTTATCTGGTGGGCAAAGGCAACGTGTAGCGATTGCACGCGTGTTTTTAAAGAATCCATCGTTACTTATATTAGATGAGGCGACTTCCGCTTTGGATTTAGAAAATGAACGATATATTCAAGAGGCGCTTCAAACGTTAGCTGCTGATCGAACGACGATCATAATTGCGCATCGATTGGCGACGATTACGCATGTGGATACGATTATTTACATTGAAGATGGTGAAATTAAAGAAACAGGTTCTCATGAAGAATTAATGAAAAAAAGAGGTTTTTATTACAATTTATATCAACTTCAACATATAACAGAAACAGCTCCTTTAGCGTAAAAGGAGCTGTTTTTTATTCGTCTTCTTTTTTATCGTCGATTTTGAGTTCTGCTTCTGGTTTATGGTATGTGTAGAAGCTATCCACAAGTAAATCTAAATGCTCTACTTCTTCACTATAGTTAATAATAGCAGAAATAAGAGGGAAGAGATGTAGCCATGTTTTATATGCTTCCTCATCATCCTTGTTTTGATATTCCATAAAGATATCAATTAATTCCTGTTTACCTGTTTCAACTTCATCAAGCATTTCAACAGATTGTTGTTTTTTTGCTTTACCAATAAATTTTAATAAAACTTGTTCATGATAATGTGTTAATGAATCAAGTTCATTCTGAATAGATTCCTGGAATTCTTCTGGCATATAGCGCAGTTCGTTTTCAGTACGATGTAATGATTTTAATGTACTTAAAGCACGACTTGTCGTCGCTAACATTTGTCTGAATAAAACAAGCTTACGAATTTTTGCGAACTTTACTTTTTTCGTATAGCTTCTTTCTTCTTTATACAGCAAATAGTAATGGTTTAGTTTGATCATTTTTTCTTTCATACGATCAATATCAGTTTTTAATGTTGTAAAATCAGAAGCTTGCCTGCTATTCATTCGAATCCATTTTACAATTTCTTCTGTATTATCAACGATGCGATGATATAACTTTGTTTCGTATTTTGGCGGCATAAACACTAAATTTACAAGTGAAGCCGCAATAATTCCAACCATAATCGTCGCAAATCGAAGTAAGGCAAAACTAAAGAAATCTTCACCTTGATACTCCATAATAGCGATAACTGTTACTAAAGCAATTGATATTGTGTTTTCTAATCGTAATTGCAATGTAAGAGCAATTACTAATATACATGTTAATCCAATAATAAAAGGATTATGTCCAAAAGCAGTAGCGAATGCGATAGCGAATACCGCACCAATGACGTTTGCTTGAATTTGTTCAAGTGCAGTTAAATACGAACGGTATACAGACGGTTGAACAGCGAAGATAGCTGAGATTCCCGCAAATACTGGACTCGGTAAGTTAAGTAAAATACAAGCAAATAAAGCTAATGTGATGGCAATACCCGTTTTTAAAATGCGAGCACCAAGTTTCATACCCTTAATAAGATCCTTTCTCTTGTCATAATGAATGTACAACATGATACTATACATTCATTACAATATGTTAGCAAGTGATATTTTAGTGACGTTAATAAGAAATTAAGATTCATTTTATACTTTTTCCTAATTCTTTTTAAACATCAATTTTTAGTAAAAAAACCTGCTGAATTTCAGCAGGTTTCAAATTGTTACTATAGATTACTATGAGAAGTGTACTTCGTCAATTTTTTTCTTGAAGATGAAAAATAGGCATATCACTCTGTTGAGATAGATGGATCAGCCTGCTCTTTTTTCGGGATGATTTCAAAAAACTGTTGCGGCATATCATCGAGTAACGGTGTCAATAAAGCAACTTCCTCGTATTGCTCATGTTCATTTAATACACGGATATAATCTAGTAATAACTCGGTCACATCTTGCACACCATTTTTACTAAGTGGTTGTAATGTAACATTTGCTCCTTTTGCGATTCTTCTTTTTAAGGCCTGTTCTGTTAAACCTAAGCTTGAATCATGGCGTAAATAAACAACACCGCCAGTCATACCAGCGCAAATCCATGGACCAGGATCCCCTAAAACAAGAGCGCGCCCATTTGTCATATATTCAAAAGCGAAACCTTTAATATTAGAGTATGCTCCTATATTCCCTTGCTCTTTTTCACGGAGTGGCTTTATCATGCGTCCGCCAATTATCATGTCTGCTCCAGAGAGGCGAATGCCAGCGCGAGCATCAGCGTTACCTTGAACGTATAGCGCCCCTTTTTGTGCACCGTATCCAAAACCTTTTCCGACAGAACCGTTATAATATAGACCGTCTTTTCCTTTTGCTTTCGTTATATAAATACCACCACCAAAGGAGGTTTTACCAATACCATCTTGTGCGCCGCCATTTACGTGTATAAATAAGTTCTCACTATTGTAAGCACCTAATCCATTTCCAGGAATCGAGCCATTCGTATACTTTAATGTAAGTGGTTCAAGCTTCGTGTCTTCATATAATTTACTACGAACGCGATAACAAGATTCTAGACCACCCATAACGCGTTGTTCTACGCCAACGCCCACTAATTCTTTTGAATGGGGGGAATGAATTGTTTCAAATTGTTTTTCTAGTACGTGTTCTGTTTTTGTACTAGATGGATGTTCTATCGTTTGTAGTAAATTACATAAGTTTAATAAATTTTTGCCTCGAACTTGTTTTAATAAATCGGAACGCCCGACAATTTCTTGTAAATTTGTATAGCCGAGATTTCCTGTTAATCGTTTTAGTTCTTCGCCAAAAGTAGTGAATAAATGTAATAATCCAGCCACGGCGCTTTCTAATTCACGCGGGACGAAGCGGCGTAATCCGTGTTCTTTCGCTTGAGCTTCAGATTCAATCTGTGTTGCAATTCCAACGTGACAAGTATCTAGATGACATCCGCGGCAAGTTGTACAGCCGATTGCAATCATGGATAATGTACCAAATCCAATGCGGTTTGCTCCAAGGAGCATAATTTTCAAGGCATCATTCACACTTCGAATACCACCATCAGCCCAAATTTCTACTTTATGTCTCATATTTGCTTCTAATAAAGCATTGTGAGCGGCTTTCACACCAATTTCTACAGGAAGCCCTACATGTTGCAATGCGTGAATACGTGCAGCTCCTGTACCACCATCAAATCCGCTAATGTTAATAAAATCAGCACCAGCTTTTGCGATACCAACAGCAATTGTTCCAATGTTAGGGACGACAGGGACTTTTACAGCTACTTTCGCAAGCTGATTAGCCGTTTTAATTTCTGTAATCATTTGAGCTAAATCTTCAATGGAATAAATATCATGGTTGTTAGAAGGTGAAATTAAATCAGAGCCAATTGTAGCATTACGCGCTTCGGCGATTTTGGCTGTTACTTTTGAACCTGGCAAATGTCCGCCTTCACCAGGCTTGGCACCTTGCCCAATTTTTATTTCAATTAAGTTTGATGAATTGAGTAGTTCGGCGTTTACGCCAAATCGTCCGGACGCGATTTGTTGTCCACGTGTATGTGGATATTTTCCAATCATATCTTTAATTTCGCCGCCTTCACCGTTCAAACTAATCATATTTAGCTGATCGGCTGCTTCTGCATATGCACGAAAGGCAATTTCATTTTGAGAACCGAATGACATGGAACTAATAATAAATGGTAAATCATGATTTTGAATACTGATGGACACTTCTTCAGCCGGAACGACATGTTTTGTTTCTTTCGTTTGAACAAGATGTCTAATTGCGATTGGGTTATTTTCTTCTAATTCACTTAATTTTTCACGGTAATCATCATAAGAGTTTCCCTTTGCAACATCGCCGATTGCTTTCCAAATTCGCGGGAATATATGAAAAGATTTTCGCATTCTAACTTTAGGATTGTTATAATCGTTAGCTCGCATTTGTGCATCTTCAGCAAGTGATTCAAGAGAAAAAGCTAAATCATTTGAACCTAAGAAATTTGTAATTTGCAATATATTTGCGATTTCTTCATGTAACCCGATAGAAGAATAGAGGCGACCGTAACCACGCAATTCATGAATTCCAATTGTTGAAATGACTTTTTCCAGTCCTTTATTAAGTGCATGATATAAATTCGTAATTGGTGTTTTTGTCCCATCATTTACGGTTGCAAATAGTAAATATGGATTGATACTATCTGCTCCTAATCCATACAGTGTGACGATATCGTGTAAGGAGCGAAGGGCACCAGAACGTATAACGAGAGAGCAGTTTCGGCGTAATTTATTTTCGCTTAATACTTGATGTACTTTCGCGGTAACTAAATGCGGATCAATCCATAATCGTCCATTTAGGTGAGCATCAGCATCGTCTATTAATAATAGGGAAGCTCCATCGTTCACGGCTGTTATCGCTTCAGAACTAATTCGACTTAAGGCACATTGTAAAGTTTCTGCCTGACTGAATGTAGCAGAGATTGTAGCGATAGAGCTATGAGTATTGAATAGTTGTATAAGTTGCTCGTACGTAATTGTGTGTAATTCTTCTACAATAGATTGTGCTACACTTCCTTCTAAAATGATTGGGGAAAGCATCTCAACTACAAATGGCTGTTTAGCACCAGCCAATAAACTTGGACGTTTGCCAAGTATCGTTCGTGTGGAGAAGTGTTCAACTTCTCGATCGCGATCGATTGCTGGATTTGTAACGACAGCTACACTTTCCTTAATGAAGTCAGCGATATTTCGTCTATCAGTATCGAGTGCAGCGAGTGGTGAGTCATGCCCAAGTGAGCGAATTGGCTCAACGCCTTTTGTTGCCATCTGTTCAAGAAGCTGAATATGTTCACGATCCCATCCGAAAGCAACGTATTGTTTTGTTTCAACTTGCATAGAATCACATAATCCTTGGATTTCTTTCGTTTCAGGAGTAGATAAGTTTAAATGATAATCTTTAGTATCCACTCGTTTTTTAAAACGGTCATATACTTGAGCTTGGTATTTGTCATATTCATAAAGAACAAGCTCATCTTGTTCATTCCACTTTAGTCCGACTTTTTCCCCTGGAGCGAGTGGTTTTGGTTCTGCTACATATTCAGTTGGTGATACAACTCCAGGTTCAGAAGAGAAAATATAAGAGCTTTCTGTCTCTACTTTCCATACTGGTCGTAGCCCAAGGGAATCCACGCTGAAAACAGCTTCATCTTTATAACGTGAAATAATGCCAGCTGGACCTTGTGCAAAATGGCCCCATGCTTCACGTATATACGTATATAAATCTTGTAAATGTGGTTCATAAAGTTTAATTTCATTAATAATTGGCGGGAATAGTATATCCATTGCTTCAAATAAACTGTAGTTGTATTGAACAAGTAGAGTTTCTAAGGTGCGGTTTAAATCTTGGGAGTCACTGCCCCCAGCAGTAAGTGGAACGTGAATCATTTCAGCTTGATCGCGTAATTTTGCAATTGTGTTAATTTCACCATTATGTCCGAGGATACTAAATGGTTGTACACGAAAGAAGTTAGATAATGTATTAGTAGAATAGCGATTGTGTCCTAGTGTCATAGTTGAAGCAATAAGTGGGTGTTGTAAATCATTGTAATAGGCAACAAGTGTATCACCAGCACCGAGAACTTTATATACAACGTGATCACGACTTAAGGAAGCAACATGAATCGCTTCATTTTCTTCTATTTTTATCGTTACTGTAAATAATGTTTGCTCAATATTTGTAACTTCATTTTCTGCGATAAGAGCAACTTGCCAAAATAAAGGTTCTTCTTGTTTACCAAGTGGACCGAGTGCATCGGAGTTTATTACATCATCACTTTCGAAAAGAATTGCAAAGTTTTCGTTGTTTAGTTGTGTACGAATATGATTTTTTAAATTAACTATATTTTCGTTTTTGTTTAGAAAAAAATGTCCAACGATAAAGTGGGGATGATCCACGATCGTTGGATTATATCCGCTACTTTTTAATTTTTCATTCCAAAGTGCTTTTGGTACATCAATGTGAATACCGATTCCATCACCTTCGCCATTAATGAAACCAGCTCTATGATTCATTTTGACGAGCGATTGTATGCAAAGGTCAATATTTTCTTTTGTAGGAATTTTTCGTTTCTCCATAACGGAAACGATTCCACACGCATCGTGTTCTGCATTTTTGTAATCTCGAAATAAAGACGGTGTCCATGTGTTTGTTTTATTGAGCATCCGTCAATCCCCCCTCTTATGAAAGTTTGAATAATCTTACTATTCGAGGCGTGAGCAGCCTTGTATACAAAGATAGTAAGGATATAAAATAAAATTAAACAGATAATTATGAATAATTATACTATTAATAAGGGATTTATGAAATAGAAAAAAGGAAAAAAGAAAGGTGTGCTTTCTTTTTTCCTTTTAATGACGGGATTATTTATTGTTTGCTAAAGCGGCAAATGCTCTACCTACAGCTTCAATTGTATATTCAATATCTTCTTTTGTATGTTCTGTCGTTAAGAACCATGCCTCGTATTTAGAAGGTGCTAAGTTAATTCCTTCTTGCAGCATAAGTTTGAAGAATTTACCGAACATTTCTCCGTCTGTATCTTGTGCTGCATCGTAATCTTCAATTGTATTTGTTGTGAAGTATACAGTTAAAGCGCCTTTTAGGCGGTTTAATGTAATATCGATATTATGTTTTTCAGCCTGTTCTAAAATTCCTTTTTCAAGCATTGCACCAAGTTCATCTAATTTTTCATAAAGCCCTTCTTGTTGAAGAACTTCTAGACAAGCAATACCAGATGCCATAGAAGCAGGATTTCCTGCCATTGTACCAGCTTGATATGCAGGTCCAAGAGGGGCAACTTGTTCCATAATTTCTTTCTTACCACCGTAAGCACCGATTGGAAGTCCGCCGCCAATAACTTTACCAAGCGCTGTTAAGTCTGGTGTTACGCCAAGTAAGTCTTGAGCACCACCGTACATGAAGCGGAAAGCAGTAATAACTTCATCATAAATTACTAGTGCACCAGCTTCGTGAACAAGTTCATTCACTTTCTCAAGGAAGCCAGGTTTTGGTTCTACAATACCGAAGTTTCCAACGATTGGTTCTACAAGAATAGCTGCTACTTCATGTCCCCATTTATCTAATGCTTCTTTTAAAGTTTCTACATTATTAAATGGAACGGTAATAACTTCTTGAGCGATACTTTGTGGTACACCCGCTGAGTCAGGAGTTCCTAGTGTAGAAGGACCAGATCCAGCTGCTACAAGTACTAAATCAGAATGACCGTGGTAACAACCAGCGAATTTCATAATTTTTGTGCGGCCTGTGTAAGCGCGAGCGACACGAATTGTTGTCATTACAGCTTCAGTACCAGAGTTTACGAAGCGGACTTTATCTAATGCAGGCATTGCTTCTTTTAACATTTTTGCAAATTTTACTTCTAGCGCTGTTGGAGTTCCGTAAAGTACACCATTTTCAGCAGCTGTTGTAATTGCTTTTGTAATGTGCGGGTGAGCATGTCCAGTAATAATAGGACCGTATGCTGCTAAATAATCGATATATTTATTTCCGTCTACATCCCAGAAATAAGCACCTTTTCCACGTTCCATAGCAACAGGAGCGCCGCCACCAACTGCTTTAAAAGAACGAGAAGGACTATTAACACCGCCAACGATATGTTCTAAAGCTTCTTTATGTAATGCTTCTGATTTTGTGAATTTCACTACCATTCATCTCCTTACAAAAATCTATGTATTATTCTAACATGTTTTTCGAAAAGACGTATTGTTTGTGATAGAGAAGGCAGTTGGGTAAACTATTCGTTGTGACATTTAGGAAGGGGGTCCGGTTATGAAATCGGTAATTGAGGTACAAGGGTTACGTAAAGAATTTACAGCCTATTCAAGTCGTCCAGGTTTAAAGGGTGCATTTCGCGATTTATTGAATCGTAATTATAAAATAGTACCAGCAGTAAATGATGTATCTTTTACTGTGAAACAAGGTGAAATGGTTGGATATATCGGTGAGAATGGTGCTGGTAAATCAACGACAATTAAAATGCTTACGGGGATTTTGACTCCGACATCAGGAGACATTTTAGTAAACGGGATGAATCCGCATAAGCAGAGGGAAGAATTTGTAAGAACGATTGGTGTTGTTTTCGGGCAACGCTCACAGCTTTGGTGGGATATTGCCGTACAAGAATCGTTTCGTTTATTAAAAAAAGTGTACGGTGTATCAGACGCTCAGTATAAAGAACATATGGAGCACGTGATCGAAACGTTAGATATTGGTCCTTTATTAGATAAGCCAGTTCGAAAGCTATCTTTAGGTCAAAGAATGCGTTGTGAATTAGCGGCAGCATTAATTCATAATCCGCCGTTATTATTTTTAGATGAACCAACAATTGGGTTAGATGTACTTGTGAAATTGAAAATACGTGAATTTTTAAAAGAAATGAATGAACGTTATAAAACAACGATTTTATTAACAACTCATGATATTACTGATATTGAAGCTTTATGTGAGCGCGTTATCATGCTGGATGAAGGCAATATTATGTATGACGGTTCTTTAAATAATCTTCGTACGCAGTGGGGAGCAGAGAAAGAAATACATTTTCAGTTTGTCGCACCAGTTTCCTATCAGGCTTTATCAATGGTTATGCCAGATAGTCATGTCGTTTGGTCGAAAGCGAAAGAGGAAAACGCGTGGATTGCCAAAATCCCGAATGAAGAAGTTATTATTTCAATGCTTATTTCTAAAGTGGTACAAGCCTTTCAAATTAAAGATTTAAAAATTAATGAAGTGTCTACAGAGGAAATTATTCGTAACATTTATGAAGAAGGTATTAAACATGGGTAAGTACATTGAAATGATTCGAATTCGCTTTTTAATGATGCTTGCGTATCGTACAAACTACTATAGCGGGATTTTAATTTATACAATTAATATCGGCGCATATTATTTTTTGTGGCAAGCAATTTATAGCGGAAAAGAGAATATTGAAAGTTTATCTATTTCGCAAATGACTACGTATATCGCAATTGCGTGGATGGCACGTGCTTTTTATTTTAATAATATAGACAGGGAAATTGCGATGGAGATTCAAGAAGGACGTGTAGCGGTAGAACTGATACGTCCATATAACTATTTAGGGATGAAAGTGATGCAAGGTCTTGGTGAAGGAATATTTCGCTTTGCCTTCTTTTCAATTCCGGGTATGGTCATCGTTACCTTATTATTTTCATTGCAAATTACAACGAACTTTCAAACGTGGTTATATTTCTTCTTATCTTTAATATTTAGTTTTATTATTAATACACAAATTAATTTAATGACGGGAATGCTCACATTCTTCTTATTTAATAATAGCGGAATTATGTATGCAAAACGTGTTGTTATTGATTTGTTTTCAGGTCTATTATTACCAATTAGTTTTTATCCGTTATGGGCCCAAAAGGCAATGATGTTTTTACCGTTTCAGGCTATTAGTTATATTCCGAGTATGATTTTCTCAGAAGGTATACAAGGAAGTAAATTGTATGAGGCATTATTATTCCAAGTAATTTGGGCCATTGTACTTATTATTCCGATTGTACTCATGTGGAGAACGGCGAGAAAACGTCTAATTGTACAAGGGGGATGATGAGATGATATATATAAAACTATTTTTGCAATATGCAAGTCAATATATAAAAACAAAATTGGAGTATCGGGGCGATTTTATCGTTGGGTTACTTTCTGATTTATCACTACAGGCTGTTAATTTAATCTTTATTCTTGTTGTGTTTGGACATACGCAAGCATTAAAAGGTTGGAGTAGAGAAGAAGTCATCTTTATTTATGGTTTCTTTTTAGTGCCGTTTGCCATTTTCTCAGCTTTCTTTAACATATGGGACTTTAATGATCGTTACATTATTAAAGGAGAAATGGATCGCATATTAACGAGACCGATTCATAGTTTATTTCAAATTATATTAGAGAGAATGGAGCTTGAATCTTTAATTGGAGCGATTACGGGAATGATTGTAATGGGCTACGCAGCAGTGGAGTTGCAATTATCTTTTTACTGGTACGATATCTTCTTATTCTTGTTGATGGTAGGAGGGGGCGCACTTGTATACGGAGGGATATTTGTTACGCTTGCAAGCCTTGGTTTTTGGTCGGACGCGAAAAGTTCGATTATGCCGCTAATGTATAACATAGGGAATTATGGCCGCTATCCTGTTAATATTTATAACCGTGTGATTCGCTTTATTTTAACGTTTGTCCTACCATTTGCGTTTGTCGGAGTGTATCCAGCAGCGTACTTTTTAAGGAAAACAGAGTGGAATAGCTATGCATTTGCAACACCGCTCGTTGGTGTTATCTGTTTTACGATTGCAATTACTCTTTGGAATCAAGGGGTAAAAAGGTACCGTGGTGCAGGGAATTAATTATAAAAGCTCGTTCGTTTCTAAGGGATAAATCTAATGGCTGTCTCATACATATAAAATGAGGTGGAGGACATGTTATGGGGATTTATTCTATTAATTGCAGCAATTGCTATTTTGAGGAGTGTCCAATTATTATGGAGTTCCTATTCGGATTCAACGCGTTTTTTTTCGCTGTATAATTTAGCTACATTATTTTTGATTTATACAACAGTATTGATTGCATTTGGATTAAGTTACGTTGTATTAGAGGAAATGGGTTTTGCAGTTTTGAAAGAGGATGGAGAAAGCTTAAACGCTCACTCTTTTCAACTGGTTGAAATTTGTTTGTATTTTAGCGCAGTTACTTTATTGTCTGTTGGATATGGTGACATATCTCCGATTGGAATTGGGCGGTGGATTGCGATTGGAGAAGCGCTAATTGGATATACATTACCGTTTGCTTTTGTAATGAGGTCTGTAATAGACAATGAAAAATAAGGAAGCATTTGTTATAGTAAAAGAAAAGAGTAGGAGTGATAACAATGATCACAGTAGGAGAAATGGCTCCACAATTTACATTAGAGGGAAGTAACGGGGAACAAGTTCGCTTAGCTGATTTTCGTGGTAAAAATGTAGTTCTATATTTTTATCCGAAAGATATGACTCCAGGGTGTACAACTGAAGCATGTGATTTTCGAGATGCATATGGATTATTTCAAGAGAAGGACACAGTTATTCTTGGTGTAAGTCCTGATTCAGCGAACAGACATCTGAAGTTCATTGAGAAGCATGAACTTCCATTTGTACTTTTAGTAGATGAAGATCATAAGGTGGCGGAATTGTATGATGTTTGGAAGTTGAAAAAGAACTTTGGGAAAGAGTACATGGGAATTGAGCGCTCTACATTCCTTATTAATAAAGACGGTGAGCTTGTAAAAGAGTGGCGTAAAGTGAAAGTGAAGGGACATGTTGAAGATGTTCTTTCTTATATAAAGTAAATCCATTGTGGAGATAAAATATATAGAAGTAAGGCGAGTGTCTATACATATTTTATTGTCTTACATAAAGTGAAGTGTAGGGCATACCTCCTCAGATGATAGTATTCCAAGTGCGATTATGTCGCACTTTTTTTCTATTGTAAATGCATAAAAAATAGGGAAAGATACATAAGAATAAGGCTATATACAAAAATAAACCACATACTTATAGTAGAAATATTGACGATTTATAAGAAAAGGAGTACACTCTTTATAAGAATTATAAAATAATAATCCGTATAGAATCGGGGTGCATGACGGTGGTCAAAGAAGAATTAAAAGAAGCGCTAGAAATGCTGAAAAATACGGGTGTACGCATTACTCCACAGCGTCATGCTATTTTAGAGTACCTTGTGGAATCTATGACGCACCCAACAGCGGATGAAATTTATAAAGCATTAGAAGGTAAGTTTCCAAATATGAGTGTTGCAACTGTCTATAATAACTTGCGTGTATTTAAAGAGGTTGGACTTGTAAAGGAATTAACTTATGGAGACGCTTCAAGTAGATTTGATTATGTTACAAGTCAACATTATCATGTGATTTGTGAAAAATGTGGTAAGATTGTTGATTTTCCTTATGGAGGTTTGGAACAGCTTGAAGAGGAAGCTGCGAAAACGACAGGCTTCGTTATTAATAGTCATCGCTTAGAAATTTATGGCGTTTGTCCAGAGTGTCATAAGGCGTAATATATAATAAAGAAAGAGGCTGACGGCTTTACGTCAACCTCTTTCTTTATTATATATGGGAATTACGTTAGGTTCAGAATGATTTAAAATGTTCAGTGGAGGATTTAATTAAGGATAAATACAAAAGGTGATTTCTTGGTTAAGAAATCACCTTTTCATGTTTATTTTTGTAAGGATGCATTGTCTCCGTATATACTTATGACTTATAGCTCTTCTTATTATATTTTTCATCAAATTCTTTTCCTTCTAGATTTCGATCCATTGTTAAAGGTTGGTTGCAATGCATACATGCGTCGACACGACCGAGCATTTTTGTAGGTTTATCGCAGCTTGGACAAATAATTTGTACAGTTTTAGTAGATAACATACCAATCCAAAAGTAAACGACAGTACTAGCGATAACAGCTAAAAAGCCAACCATCATAAATGTTGTCATAATAATAATGTTCTCACGAAAAAAGACTCCTAAGTATGCAATAAAGAGACCGATAAATACTAAACTTAATGCAAAGGTCCGGATTTTATTGATTTTGTTCGAATATTTAATGCCCATTCTCACCACGCTCCTATAATAATAATATAACATAAAATTTAGAATTTTCACTCGTCTAAAAATGTGATAGAGTGATAAGATATGAAATGTGGAGTAGGATGAAGGGAAGCTATAATGGCTTTTGGAACATGATTTTAAAGTTTTAACGGGATGTGAATTTTTTTTATGAAAAGTATTGACCCTTTATGTACTGCATGATATATTAATAACCGTCGCTGATGCAGAAACGCAGAAAACGACAAAAAGAAATTAAAAAACTTAGTTGACATCAAAAAATGAAAATGTTAACATAAGGAAGTCGCAAATGAGCGACCGAGTAGTTCTTTGAAAACTGAACGAAACAAACAACGTGAAACGTCAATTTTTATTTTATGATGCTAGACAAACTAACT
>NZ_JAQFPJ010000040.1:0-16405 GCF_027712065.1 Bacillus cereus group sp. BcHK124 | reverse complement strand
CTCGGTAGCTCAGTCGGTAGAGCAGAGGACTGAAAATCCTCGTGTCGGCGGTTCGATTCCGTCCCGAGCCACCATTTATCTTAATCATATACGCCGGCTTAGCTCAATTGGTAGAGCAACTGACTTGTAATCAGTAGGTTGGGGGTTCAAGTCCTCTAGCCGGCACCATGTAAGTTTCGGAGGGGTAGCGAAGTGGCTAAACGCGGCGGACTGTAAATCCGCTCCTTCGGGTTCGGCAGTTCGAATCTGCCCCCCTCCACCATTTACATAGGGGCATAGTTTAAAGGTAGAACTGAGGTCTCCAAAACCTCCAGTGTGGGTTCGATTCCTACTGCCCCTGCCAAATATATTTACACAGCATGGCGGCTGTGGCGAAGTGGTTAACGCACCGGATTGTGGCTCCGGCACTCGTGGGTTCGATTCCCATCAGTCGCCCCATTTTTATTTTAAAAATTATAAATAATCTAATGGATACTTACATATAATTAAGTAAGAATTCGATGGGCTATAGCCAAGCGGTAAGGCAACGGACTTTGACTCCGTCATGCGCTGGTTCGAATCCAGCTAGCCCAGCCATTTTTGCGGAAGTAGTTCAGTGGTAGAATACAACCTTGCCAAGGTTGGGGTCGCGGGTTCGAATCCCGTCTTCCGCTCCAGTAAAATTTTATATGGCGGCATAGCCAAGTGGTAAGGCAGAGGTCTGCAAAACCTTTATCACCGGTTCAAATCCGGTTGCCGCCTTTTCTTTTGTGCCGATGTGGCGGAATTGGCAGACGCGCACGACTCAAAATCGTGTTCCTTCGGGAGTGTCGGTTCGACCCCGACCATCGGTATCACGAACGGCGTAATAAAAAAGACTCTACACCAAATGTGTAGAGTCTTTTTTATATTTTCATCATACTAAAGAATAAGCACAAATAGGTACTAAATGATTAAGATAAACGTATTCATGTAGTATTTGAATGTGTCATAATTCTCCCCCTCTATACTCACTTCAAATTTTTTCCTATTTTAATTATACAACAATAGAAAGGAATTAAGGGAATATTATGGAAATCGGTATCGGTGATGTAAAAAACTCTAATAGAAATGGTAGAGTTTTTTTGCTAAATTATGTTATGTGATTCTAAAATTCGTGATAAATGTAGCAATTCATGTATAATATAACTTGTCGAAAGAACAAAATGATAGTGATTTATATTATGTCTGTAATATGAATCAAAAATGAACTTTTTATATTTCTTTTAAAAATGTGTTGAACACACATGATATTTCATATTAATATTTTTATGTAGATTTAAAACCGGAAAGAGAGTGGAAAGTATGGGTCGTAAATGGAATAATATTAAAGATAAAAAAGCATCAAAAGATGCAAATACTAGCCGTATATACGCGAAATTTGGACGTGAAATTTATGTAGCGGCAAAACAAGGCGAGCCAGATCCGGAATCAAACCAAGCGCTTAGAGTGGTATTAGAACGTGCGAAAACATACAATGTTCCAAGAACAATTATCGATCGTGCAGTTGAAAAAGCAAAAGGTGGTTCAGAAGAAAATTATGACGAGCTTCGTTATGAAGGATTCGGACCAAATGGAGCTATGGTAATTGTAGATACACTTACAAACAACGTAAACCGTACTGCAGCAGATGTACGAGCTGCATTTAGCAAAAACGGTGGTAACATGGGTGTAAACGGTTCTGTAGCTTACATGTTTGATGCAACAGCTGTTATCGGTCTTGAAGGGAAAACATCAGATGAAGTTCTTGAGATTTTAATGGAAGCAGATGTGGATGCACGTGACATTCTTGAAGAAGAAGATGCTGTTATCGTGTATGCTGAACCAGATCAATTCCATGCAGTACAATCTGCTCTTAAAGATGCTGGCGTTGAAGAATTTACAGTTGCTGAATTAACAATGCTTGCACAAAACGATGTAACACTTCCTGAAGATGCACAAGCACAATTTGAAAAAATGGTTGATGCATTAGAAGATTTAGAAGATGTGCAACAAGTTTACCACAACGTAGACTTAGGAGAATAATACGATAGAAGCCCCTTTTCATTTAACGGATAGGGGCTTCTTTTTATGAATTTCATTAAGGTGATGAATGAGTAAAGGTATTTTGTTGTAGACAGGGAATATGCTTATAGGGATATGTGAAATATTCATTATTGCTAGGAGGCTTAATATGGAACATAAAACACCAAAGCATATCGTTGCTGTAGCAGGTTATTTAACAAATGAAAAAGACGAAGTGTTATTAGCTAAAGTACATTGGCGATCGGATACATGGGAGTTGCCAGGAGGACAGGTAGAAGAAGGAGAAGCGCTCGATCAAGCAATTTGTAGGGAAATAAAAGAGGAAACAGGATTAACGGTGAAGCCTATCGGTATTACAGGAGTTTACTATAATGCTTCCATGCACATTCTAGCTGTTGTTTTTAAAGTGGCATACGTGAGCGGTGAAATACAAATTCAGCCTGAAGAAATACAAGAGGCTAAATTTGTTGCTTTAAATGAAGAGAACATAGATGAGTACATAACGCGTCCTCATATGAAATCCAGAACGCTTGATGCGATGAGAGCAACACATTGTATTCCGTATGAAACGTGGGAAGTGCAGCCATATAACTTAATAGGAAGATTGTAAAGAAAAGAGTAGCCGGTTTGAGATACAATCAAATCACTACTCTTTTTTGTATACTGTTTAAGAAAAAGGTCAAAATAATAATAGTGTTAGTATTGATTTTAAGAACGTTTGTTCTGTATAATGTATGATATATTATATACATTTAGATTACTAGATACTCAAAAGTATATATATTGGTAGATGATATAATGAAAATAGAGTGCTTTAATATAGAAAGTATAATAGCCTTAAGATTTAATCTGTTATTGGTTTAGCATAATCTATATTCAATATTTCAGATGAATAGTAGATAAAAAAGGACTGTGATACAATACTTTTTTATCCCACTATTTGCCGGGCAATCAGATTGGTGCGTTCTGATTAAAGTTTCACCTTATACCTTACAATGATGTAAGGTATGTGTAAGAGAAATCGATGGGATATTTTTTTACAACAAGGTATTCTTAAAGTAAGAATTATACGCTGTGTGGAAAAGAGGTGTTTAAGATGAAAGAACGAGTATTATCTAGGGTGAACTATCATCAAAAAGTTGCATTAAATCCAATGACTAAGTTTTTGTATAAAGCCATTATTTTATTATTATTGTTAAGTTTCGCGTTATTATTCATTGGAAATGTAATGATCGAGAAAAGTGATATTAGTAAATTACATGTACCGGCTAAGTTAGAGGTGCCAGAATCATTAACACATGCATTTATTGCAACAGAAGATAAAAGGTTTTATCATCATAACGGTTTAGATTATATAGCGATTATCAGAGCGTCTGTTGAGAATATAAAAGCTGGTGGTGTTGTGCAAGGTGGTAGCACAATTACACAACAGTTATCAAAAAATGCTTTTTTAACGAATGAACGTACATTTTCTCGCAAGTGGAAAGAAATTTTTTATACAAAAAAAATTGAACGTACATTTACAAAGGATGAAATTTTAAAATTATATGTAAGTAATATTTATTACGGAGAAGGAGCATGGGGAATTGAAAAAGCAGCAAACCTATACTTCGGTAAAAAGGTGAGCCAATTAACATTGGCTGAAAGTGCAATGATGGCTGCTGTAGTAAAGGCACCTGCTTATTACTCACCGGTACAAAATTATGATAAGGCCGTAGAGAGACGAAATGTCGTTTTGAGATTGATGGAGAAAGAAGGCTATATCAATCATGATGAGTATGTGCAAGCAGTTAGTGAGAAGTTAGTCATACGTCATGATATAAAAACAGAGCAGTCGATGTTAAATAGTGCTCGTGAAAAAGCAGTAAGCTAATGGAAGTTCCTACATAGGAGCTTCTTTTTTTGAATAAATTGTGACAAATCGTGACACAATATCGTCACAATTATTGTGTTTTTGTAATTTATGTGAGCGTGTTCATTGCGTGACGTATATAAGTGTTGATATTATGTGTATTGTGTACAATGCTGTATACAGAATATGAAATTAAAGAGGAATGTATATGAAATCATCGAACAAACTCATGGCTCTTGGTATAGTTTTTTCCATTGCAGTATTGATTGTGATCGGAACGATTGCGTATAGCATCATAAATGACAAAAAAGATAAAGGGAATGAGATGTTTGCTTATTCCACACAACAATCTTTAGGGAAAGATGATGCTCCGGTTAAGGTAGTTGAATTTGGAGACTTCAAATGTCCCGCTTGTCGTACTTGGGATGTAACAGTATTGCCACGATTAAAAGAAGAGTATATTGATAAAGGTAAAGTGCAGTTATACTTTATTAATTTTCCGTTTATTGGGAAAGACTCTGATTTAGGTGCAGCAGCTGGTGAAGCAATTTATAAACAAGATAAAGATTCATTCTGGACTTTCTATGATGAGATTTATCAAAGTCAAAAGAAAGATACGGAAGAATGGATTACAGAAGAATTACTTCTTAACATTGTGAAAGAGAAGCTTCCGAAAGTTGATGTAGATCAATTTAAGAAAGATTTACACAGTAAAGAAATAAAAGAAAAAGTACGTAAAGATTCAGATCGTGCTCAAAAATTAAAAGTTCAAGGTGCTCCTTCAGTATATATAAACGGAAATCTTGCAAATCCTGATTTCGATAGTATGAAGAAGGCGATTGATAAAGAATTGAAAAAGTGATGAGCTACTCATCACTTTTTCGACTTTTTTCGATAAAATTCTTGCTTCCGCTTTTTTTACATGCTATACTACTTTACATAAGTTATTCTAATATCTTATATGTATTTCATATTTGCGGGTGTAGTTTAGTGGTAAAACAAGAGCCTTCCAAGCTCTGGTCGAGAGTTCGATTCTCTTCACCCGCTCCAAATTTTATTAAATGTTTTTCTATAAATTGTGATCAACGCAGTGTTTCGTTTCCGAGATAAACGAGGCATTGCGTTTTTTAATGTTTGGAAAACAGTATTTTATGCGAAAATAGAAGTAAAGAATAGTATTCCAAAAGTGAATTGCTAACCAATAGATCGTTACATAAAGGATGGATTCATCTGAGGAGGCGATTAGGAATGGATTTTGAACAATTAAAGCAAGATGTCATTGCGTATAGTAAAACGATTGGTATAGATAAAATAGGCTTTGCTAGTGCTTCACCATTTGAAGAATTAAAGCAGCGGTTAATCCAGCAGCAACAATTAAATTATCAATCTGGATTTGAAGAGCCTGATATAGAAAAGAGAACGAATCCACAGCTTTTATTACCTGGTGCAAAATCAATTATTGCGATTGCATTAGCGTATCCTTCAAAATTAAAAAATGCACCATTAAGTAAGCGTGGAGAACGCCGTGGGATTTTTTGTCGTGCTTCTTGGGGACAAGATTATCATCTAGTTTTACGAGATCGTTTGCAGAAATTAGAAGCATATTTAATCGAAAAACTTCCCGATATAGAAGTTAAGTCAATGGTTGATACGGGTGAATTAAGCGATCGAGCTGTTTCAGAGCGTGCTGGTATTGGATGGAGCGGTAAGAACTGCTCTATTATTACACCTGAATTTGGTTCGTATGTATATTTAGGAGAAATGATTACAAACGTTCCATTCCCACCAGATCAGCCGATAGAAGATCAATGCGGGAGCTGTACAAAGTGTATTGATATTTGTCCTACAGGTGCTTTAATACAAGGAGGACAGTTAGATTCGAAGAAGTGTATAGCATTTTTAACACAGACGAAAGGATTCCTACCGGAAGAGTATCGCGACAAAATAGGTAATCGTATTTATGGATGTGATACGTGTCAGACAGTTTGTCCGAAAAATAAAGGAATGGATTTTCATAATCACCCTGAGATGGAACCAGATCCTGAGTTAGTTAAGCCGTTATTAACACCACTTTTAACAATTAGCAATCGGGATTTTAAAGAGAAATATGGAATTATGTCTGGTTCATGGAGAGGTAAAAAACCGTTGCAACGAAATGCAATTTTGGCACTTGCGCATTTTAAAGAGGCATCAGCAATTCCTGATTTAATTGGTGTTATGAAAGACGATCCAAGACCAGTACTTCGCGGAACAGCAGCGTGGGCGCTTGGGAAAATTGGTGGAGACGGCGTGGGCGAAGCTATTGAAAAAGCGATGCAACGTGAGAAAGACGAAGAGGTTCTTCATGAAATGAATCGTGGACTTGAATTGTTAGCGCAGAAAAAAGAGTAGATAATATCTCCCTTTTTCATATTGTAATATGGGAGGGAGACGAAATGGTTGTAAAAATAAATATTGAAAAGCAAGTCCAACACTTTTTAGCATATATAACAGAGAAACGAACAAATGTAGATGGTATTGCTGAAGATTTATTACAAATAGCAAAGAGAAAGAAACAATTATTTCAAAAGCGTAATGCAGAGATAGTAAAAGCAACTGCGGACGTTTCTTTTATGAGGCAATTCAATAATAGCAATCATCAAGAAATTGATTATCAAATACATTTTAAATATTTAATTAAGCATAAAGAATTATTTTATATTGAAGAGGAACAATTAAAACGAAGAGTTTGTTTAAATAATAGCCGGATAATAGGTGATTATGCTATTGAAGTGCCAGAAGCAGTTGGAATGAGTGAGACATTAGAAAGGGAAGTTACAAAAGAGAAGTACGGTTCCTATCAGTACAACCGTTTAGAGGCAGTTAAATATGCAGAGCGTTGGTGGGATGATCGAAACCCTGCATATCGTAATTTCCCTGATAATTGTACGAATTTTATTTCTCAATGTCTTCATACTGGAGAAGTACCAATGAATGGATATCCTAATATTCGCAAAGGATGGTGGCAAAGGGAGAATCAGTGGAGTTGGAGCTGGGCTGTTGCACACTCTTTTTATTGGTATTTGTCAGGTGCTACATCAGGACTTCGAGCTGAAGCTGTAGAAAGGCCAGAGGACCTTATTCTTGGTGATGTCATCGCTTATGATTTCGAGGATGATGGTAGGTGGAATCATACGACGATTGTAGTAGCAAAAGACGCAGATGGTATGCCACTTGTAAATGCACATTCAGCGAATAGCCGTCGGCGTTATTGGAACTATGAAGATTCTAGTAAATATACACCACAAATGAAATATAAATTCTTTCATATTATTAATGGGTAGAGATTTTTCGCTCAAGTGGTATAATACGTAGTAGACAAAAAACAGAGGTGAATATCGCGTGGGAGTACATGTTGTTTTATATCAACCAGAAATTCCAGCAAATACAGGAAATATTGCTCGTACTTGTGCAGCAACTGGAACAGAATTGCATTTGATTAGACCGCTTGGATTTTCAACGGATGATAAAATGTTAAAGCGTGCAGGATTAGATTATTGGCAGCACGTGAAAATTACGTATTATGATTCAATTGAAGAGTTTTATGAGAAAAATAAAGACGGTGAGTTCTTCTATTTAACAAAGTATGGCGAGAAAGCTCATACAGCGTTTGATTATAGTAAACGTGAGAAGGATTACTACTTTGTATTTGGAAGAGAAACGAACGGTTTACCAGCTAATGTAATCGAAGAAAATTTCGATCATTGTTTACGTATTCCAATGACTGATAAAGTGCGTTCATTAAATTTATCAAATACAGCAGCTATTTTAATTTATGAAGCGTTCCGTCAACAAAATTATCCAGGATTAGATTTAGAAATTGTTTATTAAAAGTCGCCATATGGCGGCTTTTTTTCTAAAAATAAAAGTAAATATGGAATCATACATTTAAAAAAGGGTACATAGTCATATAGAATGGTGATATATGAATAAAAATAGATTAGACGGGTTGAGATAAATATGAAGGAACAATATCGTAATCAAAATACCTTTTTAAGTATGATAGATATGGATTTAATAAGAAGAGGATTATTACATGCTATTCAAGATTTAGTATTTATTGTGAAAGTTATGGATGATGAAACCTTTACATATATTTATGTAAATAAGATAGGTATGGATTATGCAAAGCTAAGCGAAGAATGTTATGGAAAAACGTTTTCTGAAGTATTGCCGAAAGATACGGCGGAAATATTGCAAGTGCAATATGCAAAAGTAGCGAGCGAAGCAAAAGCACATACCTTTTGTGATGTAGTTAGTTTACCAACTGGTAATTTACATTATGAATCTTCACTTAATCCTGTATTTGATGAAGAAGGGGTATGTCAGTTTATTATTTGTATTACGAGGGATATTACAGCTCAAATTGAGGAGAAGATTGAAATAGAGGAAAAACAAATGTTATTTAAGTCATTACTAGAATATAATAATGACTCCATTATATCTATAGATTCTATAGGTAGAATTACATATGCGAATCCAGCAACGTATGAAATATTTGGATATCGATATGAAGAATTAAATAATAAATTTATCTTTGAATTTATTAATAAAGAATATGAAAAAGATTTTCAAATTATATTTAAAGGATCCATGCAAGGAAAAGCGAAGCAAATTGTTTCAAAGAAGTATGTTCATAAAGAAGGGTACGAGCTATATATTTCTCTGAGGACGATTCCGATTATTGTAAATGGTGAAATTGTTGGAGTATATATTGTTACGAGAGATGTTACAAGGCAAGTATTAAATGAGATGAGAACGGAATATTTAGCTTACTATGACCAGTTAACAGGATTAATGAATAGAATTTCATGTGCAAATAAGTTAAATACTTTGTTGAATGATAATACAGAGTTTGCGCTTGTTTTTATAGATTTAGATGAATTTCATCTTATTAATGATACTTTTGGCCATAAAGAAGGAGATAAAGTATTACAAAAAGTTACAGAATGTTTAAGCAGTTTTGAAATAGCTGGTATGCACTTATTTAGAGAACACGATGATCAATTTGTTATGTTAATAGAAAATATAACGAAAGAACGTGTAGAGGGAGTTGCCAAAAACATACTGAAAAGGATTAGTGAACATTTTGTAATCGAAGAAGAGGACGTGTATTTAAGTGCGTCAATCGGAATTGTAATGGCTCCAACAGATGGAGAAGATGAAAAAATATTATTCCAAAGAGTTGATGCTGCTTTGGAAAAAGCAAAAGAAAAAGGAAAAGGGCATTATCATTTTTATTGCAGCGGGTTAGATTGTGAGCGTGAACAAAGATTTATAATAGAAAACCAATTACATCGTGCTATAGAAAAAAATGAATTCTTCTTATATTATCAGCCGCAAATTAATATTGAAACGAAAAAAATAGCTAGTATGGAGGCTTTAATAAGATGGGAGAATAAAGAATTAGGATTTGTCTCTCCCAATCAATTTATTCCGCTAGCAGAAAGAACAGGATTTATTATTAAGCTTGATGAATGGGTAGTAAATGAAGTGTGTCGACAAATACGCGAATGGTTAAATAAAGGATATGAAGTTGTCCCAATTGCAGTTAATATTTCAGCCAGGCATTTTCGCTCTATTACATTAATAGAGATGATTACACGAGCTTTACATAAGTACAATGTACCAGCCCATTTATTAGCGATAGAGGTTACAGAAGGAGCCCTTATACATAAAGATATATCGAAAAGAGTATTGCTACAATTAAAAGAACAAAATTTAAAGATTCATTTAGATGATTTTGGTACAGGATATTCATCTTTAAGTTATTTAAAAACGTATCCAATTGATACTTTGAAAATTGATCGTTCTTTTATGGAAGGTATACATGTAGATGAACGCGATACGAATATTACGGCTGCAATTATTCATTTAGCTCATACGTTGGAATTGAATGTAATTGCAGAAGGGGTAGAAAAAGCAGAACAAATACAATTTTTGAAGGAAAAGAATGTGAAGTTTGTACAAGGTTATTATTATAGCCGCCCTTTATCAAAATATGATGTGGAAAATGTGTATTATAAATAATTGATAAAAAAAGTGATGTGCTAAGAAGCACATCACTTTTTATGTGTACCGGGTTTATCATTGTAACCAGATGTAAAAATAGCTGTAAGAAATGTGAGTGATACACCTAAAATTAATAATAATTTCATACTAATATCCCTCCTATTTTTCAGTTTACGAATCTGAAATATGAATCGAAATGTATGTAATGTTCTTGGAAGAAAAGAATTTATTTAAAATGAATAGCGGTGTAAAAACTTTAATACCTATATTATACAGAATTTTCTTTGAATTTTGGAGAGAATTTTATAGCACTACTGTATATTTCATTTTGATTTAAAGAATGTTTGAGGACATCCTAGCATACCTTTTATAATAATCCGATTGAACAAGGAGATGGGGGAGGAGCTATAATGGATATTCTAAAAAAAATTGAACAGCATCGAGAAGCAGAAGAACGCTTACAATGGGAAGGTACGTTTGCGGAGTATTTGGAGCTTGTGAAGGAAAGACCATGGGTGGCTCAAACAGCACACTCTCGCATTTACAATATGATAAAAGATGCTGGAATTGAAGAAGTAGATGGTAGAAGAAAGTATAACTTCTTTAGTAATCAGTTATTTGGTTTAGAGGATGCTTTAGAACGTCTTGTAGAGGAATATTTTCATCCGTCTGCAAAACGATTAGATGTTAGAAAACGTATTTTATTATTAATGGGTCCTGTTAGTGGAGGGAAATCAACATTAGTTACGATGTTGAAACGAGGATTAGAAACATATTCAAGAACAGATCGAGGAGCAATTTTTGCAATTAAAGGATGCCCAATGCACGAAGATCCGCTTCATTTAATTCCGCACCATTTAAGGGATGATTTCTTTGATGAGTATGGAGTTAGAATTGAAGGTAATTTATCGCCTCTCAACGTGATGCGTCTAGAACAAGAGTATGGTTCAAGAATTGAGGATGTAGTTGTAGAGCGTATTTTCTTCTCGGAAGATCGCCGTACAGGGATTGGTACATTTAGCCCGTCTGATCCTAAATCACAAGATATTGCCGATTTAACAGGTAGTCTAGACTTTTCTACAATCGCAGAATATGGTTCAGAATCAGATCCACGAGCGTATCGCTTCGATGGGGAATTAAATAAGGCAAACCGTGGGATGATGGAATTCCAAGAGATGTTAAAATGCGACGAGAAGTTTTTATGGCATTTATTATCGCTTACGCAAGAAGGGAATTTCAAAGCGGGAAGATTTGCGCTTATTTCAGCAGATGAATTAATTGTAGCGCATACGAATGAAACGGAGTATCGCTCTTTCATAGCAAATAAGAAAAATGAAGCATTACACTCAAGAATTATTGTAATGCCAGTTCCATATAATTTACGAGTGAGTGAAGAAGAACATATTTATGAAAAAATGATTCGTGAAAGTGATGTGTCCAATGTTCACATTGCGCCACACACACTTCGCGTTGCAGCAATGTTTACAATTTTAACTCGTTTAAAAGATCCGAAGCGTCCGGATATTGATTTAATTAAAAAGATGCGTTTATATGATGGAGAAACGGTAGAAGGTTATAATGCGATTGATGTAGAAGAGCTGCAACGTGAATATCAAGATGAGGGCATGAGCGGTATTGATCCTCGTTATGTGATTAACCGAATTTCTTCTACAATTATTCGAAAAGAGGTACCATCTATTAACGCATTAGATGTACTTAGATCGCTAAAAGACGGGTTGGATCAGCATCCGTCAATTAGTAATGAAGATCGAGAGCGTTATATGAATTTCATCTCATTAGCAAGAAAAGAATATGATGAAATTGCGAAGAAAGAAGTACAAAAAGCATTTGTGTATTCATATGAAGAATCGGCGAAGACACTTATGGATAATTACTTAGATAACGTTGAAGCATATTGCAATAAATCAAAATTACGTGACCCATTAACAGGTGAGGAAATGAGTCCAGATGAAAAGCTAATGCGCTCAATTGAGGAGCAAATTGGAATTTCAGAAAATGCTAAGAAAGCATTCCGTGAAGAAATTTTAATTCGCATCTCTGCTTATGCGCGTAAAGGAAAACGCTTTGATTATAACTCACATGAGCGCCTTCGCGAAGCGATTCAGAAAAAACTATTTGCTGATTTAAAAGATATAGTGAAAATTACAACATCAACGAAAACACCAGACGAAAATCAGCTTAAGAAAATTAATGATGTTGTTGCACGCTTAATTGATGAGCATGGCTATAATTCTTCATCTGCGAATGAATTATTACGCTATGTAGGTAGCCTGCTAAACCGATAGTTTGATAACAAAACGCTGTCTCTTGTATTTTGCGGGACAGCGTTTTATTATCCATTCATATGTGTAAAGTGTCATACCTTGTCCAAATATAATAAATTAAGATGCAATTTTATGAATTTATTGTCAATTATTTTTACAATATGCATATGATAGAGTAACCAACCATTCATACGAAAAAAGCCAACACAATACAATATGTTGCAAAGTGTAAATGTGTGCAACTATGCATTGTGTTTCTTTCTTATCAAAGGCTGAATGATTCTTTTCTAGTATGTGAGTGGCAAAATTTTGTTTAGGATGCTCGGAGTATTATATGAAAAACGTTATATATGTTTATGGGATGATTTTCGATGGGCAGTTACTTTTCATTCTAGCTGGCACAGTATAAAACAAAATTTCTAGATTGCTGTTCATATAGGAAGACAATTACAGTAAGGAGGGAAAGAAATGGGTGAAGAAAACCAACCAAATTATACGATTTCACAGGAAAACTGGTCCCTCCATCGCAAAGGATATGACGACCAACAACGCCATCAAGAGAAAGTACAAGAGGCAATTAAAAATAATTTACCCGATCTTGTAACAGAAGAAAGCATTGTTATGTCTAATGGTAAGGATGTTGTAAAAATACCGATTCGCTCTTTAGATGAATATAAGATTAGGTACAATTATGATAAAAACAAACATGTTGGGCAAGGAAATGGTGATAGCAAAGTTGGTGATGTCGTTGCGAGAGATGGATCAGGTGGTCAAAAGCAAAAAGGACCAGGAAAAGGGCAAGGAGCAGGGGATGCGGCTGGAGAAGATTATTATGAAGCTGAAGTTTCTATTTTAGAATTAGAGCAAGCATTTTTCAAAGAATTAGAATTACCTAATTTAAAGAGAAAAGAAATGGACGAAAACCGAATTGAACATGTTGAATTTAATGATATTAGAAAAACAGGATTATGGGGCAACATCGATAAGAAAAGAACGATGATATCCGCATATAAACGAAATGCGATGCGTGGTAAAGCATCTTTCCATCCAATTCATCAAGAAGATTTAAAGTTCCGCACTTGGAATGAAGTATTAAAGCCAGATTCAAAGGCTGTTGTATTAGCGATGATGGATACGAGTGGATCGATGGGAATATGGGAGAAATATATGGCACGGAGCTTCTTTTTCTGGATGACGAGATTTCTACGCACAAAGTATGAAACAGTAGATATTGAATTTATTGCCCATCATACGGAGGCAAAAGTAGTTCCAGAGGAAGAGTTTTTCTCAAAAGGAGAAAGTGGCGGAACAATTTGTTCTTCTGTATACAAAAAAGCACTCGAGCTAATTGATAATAAATATTCACCAGACCGCTATAATATTTATCCATTCCATTTTTCAGACGGTGATAATTTAACATCAGATAATGCTAGATGTGTAAAGCTTGTTGAAGAGTTGATGAAGAAGTGTAATATGTTTGGGTATGGGGAAGTGAATCAGTACAACCGCCATAGTACACTTATGTCAGCCTATAAGAATATTAAAGATGAGAATTTCAGATATTATATTTTAAAGCAAAAAGCAGATGTATTCCATGCGATGAAGAGCTTTTTTAGAGAAGAATCAGGAGAGAAAATGGCATAGCCCCTTTCAAAAAAGGGGTTATTTTTTTGTAAACTTTTTATTTTTTTAGTTGACAATGATAATGAAAATCATTATCATTTATTCGAGATATGGTTACATTTATATTTTGGAGGAGATGTAAAGTTGAAAAGAAATAAAAGAAAACATATAAATGCAATGGTTATAGCGGCGGCGTTATCACTTCCGTTTGCTGTTTATTCAACACCTGCTTTAGCGGCAGTGGCAATTGAGGCGAATAAAACTGGACATGTTTTAGAAGATGGTACATATGACGCTGTTATTAAGGCGTATAAAGATAAAACGAATGAAGAATCTATGGCAGCTGTGTATATAAAAAATCCGAAATTAACAATTGAGAATGGAAAGAAAATTGTAACGGCAACGTTAAGTGATAGTGATTTCTTCCAATATCTAAAAACAGAAGATATTCATACTCCTGGTGTGTTTCATGATGTGAAAGTAATATCAGAAGATAAAAAGAAAAATGGAACGAAAGTGATTCAGTTTGAAGTAGGAGAATTAGGGAAAAGGTATAATATGCAAATGCATATTTATATTCCGACAATGGCCTATGATAATAAGTACCAAGTACAATTTGAAGTAAATACATTGAATTTAGATAAAGATGTTCCAGAAGAACAAAAGGAAAATAAGGAGGATAAAGTAGATCAGCAAGATGAGAATGTAATAGTAGATAAGCAACTACAAAGGCATATTAATAAATATAACTTGAATAGAGAGAATCTAAATACGCCAATAACTAAGGAAGATTTATTAAAAGTTAAATCTTTAATAGTCGTTGAAGCTAAAAGTAAAGGAATAAAAGACGTAAGCGGTCTAGAATATATGACGAACTTAGAAAACTTAACGTTGGAAGAAGTTAAGTTGAAAAATATAAAATTTATCTCGGACTTGAGACAATTAAAATCAGTAAGTATAACCTATGGTGAACTTGAAGATATTGGACCTTTGGCTGAGTTAGAGCATATTGAGTTTTTAACTTTGAGAAACAATAAAATCTCAGATTTAAGCCCATTAAGCCAAATGAAGAAGATTAAAATGCTAGATTTGAATAGTAATGATATAAAAGATATAAAACCATTATTTACAGTGAAATCTTTAAGGACTTTGACTATAGCAAATAATCAAATTAGTAATGCAGGTCTTGAAGGAGTTCACCAATTAAAGAATTTAAAGACATTTGAAATAAGCAATAATGGATTGAGTAATGTTGAACATATTAATGGAATGAATAAATTAATTGAATTAGGGCTTTCAAAAAATGAATTAGTAGATCTTACGCCACTATCAAAATTACCAAGGTTACAGAAACTAAATTTAGAAGAAAACTATATTTCAGATATAACGCCACTTAGTCAATTAACAGGTTTATATGATTTAAAGCTAGGTTCAAATGAAATTCGTGATGTTAGACCGGTTCAAGAGCTAGGAAAAAGAATGTATATTGATATTCAAAGACAAAAAATCTTTTTAGATGATGTAGAAAAAGATAAGGAAGTTAAAATACCTATCTATAATTTACAAGGAGAGCCAATTGATACTATTCAATTGAATAGTGAAGATGGAATAGTTAATAATGCTTCTGTTAAATGGGGTACTACCGGTGAAAAAACATATGAATTTATGTTGGATATAAAGCCAGAAGAGAATCGTATTAAGTTTAATGGAACAGTAATTCAAAATGTTGTTGAAAGGTTAGATGAAAGAAAGGAAACAATTAAAGAGGATAATGAACAAAAGGGAAATGTGATTCTAGATAAAACTTTACAACAACATATTAATAAAGAGAATTTAGGTAGAGAGAATGTAAACGCTCCTATCACAAAAGAAGATTTATTACAGATTAAAAAATTAGAGATACTTAAAGAAAAAGGAAATGAGATAAAAGATATAACAGGTTTAGAGTACATGACGAACTTAGAAAAACTCACTTTAGAAGGAGTAGGTTTGAAGAATATCGAATTTATCTCGAACTTAGAAAAGTTGAACGATGTGAATGTATCTCATAATCAAATTGAAGATATAACACCACTATCTTCATTAAAAAATCTACAGTGGTTAAATCTTGCGGACAATCATATTAAAGATGTATCGGTTCTTGGTTCCATGCTAGATTTACTTAGCTTAAAATTATCTGGAAATGAGATTCGTGATGTAAGGCCGTTAATACAATTAGGTCAGTGGTTTTCAATTGATGTGGGAAGACAAAAAATCGTTTTAAGTGAAGCGAAAGTAAATGAAGAAATTCAAGTTCCTGTATATGATTTAGAAGGAGAAAGTATTGAGAATATTACGCTAACAAGTGAGGGTGGAACGTTTAATAATGGAGTAATGAAATGGAGTACTCCAGGTGAAAAGGTATATAAATTTGATTTAGATTCGGATGAAATTAGCATAAGGTTTAACGGAACAGTTATACAGAATATAGTAGAAAAAGAAGAAGTGAAAGAACCGGTAAAAGAAGTTGAAGAAACAAAAGAAGAAGTGAAAGAACCGGTAAAAGAAGTTG
>NZ_JAQFPJ010000039.1:0-17515 GCF_027712065.1 Bacillus cereus group sp. BcHK124 | reverse complement strand
TCTGGTTTTGTTTCAGGTTTTGGATCTGGTTTCACTTCTGGTTTTTCCTCTGGTTTTGTTTCAGGTTTTGGATCTGGCTTTACTTCTGGTTTTTCCTCTGGTTTTGTTTCAGGTTTTGGATCTGGTTTCACTTCTGGTTTTTCTTCTGGCTTTGTTTCAGGTTTTGGATCTGGCTTCACTTCTGGCTTAGTCTCTTTTTCTACTGCATTAATAGAGTTATATAAGAACTGGCTATATTGTTCACGAGTTACATGTGCATATGGTGAATACATTTTACCTCCTGTACCAATAGTAACGCCATTTTCTTCTAATGCACTAATTGCTTTTAATGCCCATGAGTTTTTATCAATATCAGTAAAGGAAGTTGTCTTAGTAGCTTTGAACTTGAAAGCATTTGTAAGTACTTGCGCCATTTGTTCACGAGTTAAGACATTATCTGGACCGAATTTCCCTTCACCATAACCATTTACTAGACCTGCTTTAGCAAGTGCTCTAATTTCTTTTTCAAACATGTGTCCTCTAATATCTGTAAATGGATTTTTGAAGCTAGCATCTGCATCTGCTGGTTTAACGTACATATAAATCATACGAGCAACTTGCCCACGAGTTACGTTGTCACCAAAACCAAAGATATTATTTCCGTATCCTTGTACTACTTTACGATTTGTTAAATCATAAATTGCTTTTGTAGACCAGTGATTTGCTGGAACATCACTGAATTTTAATGAGTCTGTGTTATCAGCCTTAGCAGTAAATGCTCCTGCTCCTAGTAATGATGTACCCATAATTGTTAATGCTGTTGCTGTTTTTAAAAATTTGTTAGCCATTGTTTGTTCCTCCAAGTATATTAGTTTTTTTATAGATTCCTTTATTGTACCGAATTTAAATATAAAATCCAGATACTTTAACATATAAATTTATTAATTAGCGTTTTTTTATAACCGCTGTTCTATATGGAAAATATTACCATATTAAAATAGGCTTGTAAAGTATTTTTATATATTTATTTCTAGTAAAAAAACTACACTTTTCAGTATAGTTTTTACCTCTTTTTATACATATTGATATTTTCAACGGAAATAGATTTGTCCCATTCCATCTTTATTAGCCCAAATTGGTGCTTTCACACTATCAATCCCTATCATTTTAAAAATAAAGAAGTGATGTTCAGCTTTTATCTTAAAATTTAATGGCTGATTATGATCTACGCGCCCTTTAGTATATTCATATTTCCATCCATCCATATTCTGCTCTTTCATTTTCTTCTCTATATCAGGAATTAGATTTACGTTTTTCCCTTCATATGTGTACTGAAAACCACCTGTTTGTTCTGCTAACTCTACTGTACTAGAAGCAAAATCATGTGCCTTTACTAACTGCATTCCATACAATACACCTTCTGGTATAAGAGTTATCAATAATAAAGAAAGCGTTAGAAAAAGCGCTGTTGTTACTGTATTTTGCATTTCTTACACACCTACTTTTTCTTATTTATTTCACGTTTCCTCCAGCTTTCTTGTTGTCAGAATCTGCTTCATAAATAAATATGTGTTTTGCGTTACTCTTAATGTTACCTTTCTTTTCATCAAATTGTTTCGTATAACTAGCAGCTTCCGCCTCTCCTTCAACCGCAATCATTGCAGGTTGCTCATGTACAGCGTGTACAGAAAACTCTCGTTTTGATGCCGGATCCTTAAATGTTGCATTTTGTTTATAAGACTTTTCAAATTCTTTCTTTGCGATTTCTGGTTCAATAGCAATTTCTTCTTGCGCTCGTAAAACACCTACTTTTACAGCTTTATCCATTGCTGTACTACCAGCACGTTCTAATGCAGACTTATTATCTGTGTGTGTTGTATCACCAATAATCATATCCGTCATTAAGAATAAACAGCCAACACATAATAATAATGAGGCGGCGCCTATAATAAATTTTTGCATCCCTTTTCACACCCCCTTAATTATCAAACTTTCGGAATCGAAATCCACTTAAAATAGAACTTTTCTTTTGATTCAACAATTGGTTTGGTAGCAATAACCCTGCTATTTCCTTCATTATTCCTTCTATCTCTTTATAATAGTTCCGACTAGATAGTAATGTATTACTATTTAATTGTGATTCAAATACATCTTCTATCACATATGGTGCTAAAGCAGTTAATAACTTATCTCCAAAACATTCTTCTACTACTTCATGCTTTAAAAGTGCAGGAGAAAACTTATTCCCAATGATCCTCGTTTTCTCTAAAGCTAAGTACGAAACAAGCTTTCTCTCCTTTTGTGTAAGAGGATGTGCTATCTTTAGCAATTGATGCAGATCTGGTTCTGCTACAAAGAAGATATAATCTGCCATTTCGCATATTTCATGGTATAAATCTTTATCCCAATCGTACCCCGCATCAATAATAGATATAGGCGCTTCTTGGTTAGCCAATAATACCTTAATAAAATGGTCAAAGTCCTGCTCTGTTTCGTTTTTCAGCTCTTGGTCCACTATAGGATTCTTTACGATATAATTTACTCTTCCTTGCTTCCATTTTGGAATTGATAATATATCAGATTCCTTCTGTAACATCTCTTTATACCGTTGCAACATAAATTCACTACGATAGTTTTCTGGTGCTTCTGTATATCCCTTTAATAAAGGATACGTATAACCATCATCATATAGATTTTCTATATAATTCACATCAATCTGTAGTTCATTTAAATAAGCAGATAAAAGATGAGAAACAAAAGTTGAACCACTTCTTCTGTTCATGCTGGCCACAACAATTGTTCTTCTCGGAATAGCAATACCTATTTGTTTTTCATATACCGGCTCAAAGGCCAACTTATATTGTTTTTTTATAATAGGTGCTTTTGGCGTGTCATCTGGAACTGACTTACGCTTTTGTTTGTTTTTAAATAGTTTTTTAGAATTAGAGGAAGGTTCATTGTTGCCATCTTCCTCATCAACAGGAACTTCGGGCAACTTTGTTTGTTGTGGTGCCTGGCTTGCTCCTACAATTTCCGCTACATTTTTAATATCCGACTCCTGTAGTAGCTGCGGGATAACTTTATTATCAATATCAATTTTACGAGAGTTAAAAATGTCATAGATACCTAGATAAATTAGTTTCGCCAAAAATTCATCATCATTTTCACGCTCTGTAAATACCACAATACGAATATCTCGATTAAAACGAATATCTCTTAATTTCTGTAAGATAATCAACTCACGTTTCTCTTCATGCCCTGCATCAATATTTAATCGTTTGTCATTAATACATAGAATATCGGGTTGTTCTGTATCTAGAATTTCATCTAGATACTTGATATGCATCACATCACTATCAGCTACTTCAAATCCCGCACCAATAAAATCCTCACGTAAATATGCCGTATATACAGTATCGCTAATAGCTAAAACGATTTTTTTCACCATAGTTAACCTCCTACAAAATCTAACGTTGGATTAAAATCATGTTTTCAATTGGAATTTGTGCCTCAAGATGAACCTTCCCAATAATCTCATTCAGAATATACTCAATTTCAACTTGTTCCATTGGACGTGGAGCTCCAAAATCAGAATTTAGTTTTACTCGTATTTCTAATCGTTCTTGTATCTCATGTAAAGGTGTACCAAGATAAAGAATGCTGTAGTATAAAACACCATCTTCAATATTTTTTTGAATCATATCCTTTGTTTGATGAACAAATGTAACCTCAGCAAGCTCAACAAAAGGATTATCGATTGTTACTTTGCTATTCCAATTTAAATTCCAAATCTCGCAATGTTCTTCCGCATGTACAACAACTCCATTAACAGAAGGCGTAATAGCGAAAAGACGATCTACAGGAACTTTGGTTAACGAGGTACTATTACCTTTCTTTAATTCAAGTCCTTTTTCCAATCGCTCATGTTCAAAAGCATATTCAGCACCAGTGAATGCAACTTCACAAAATACTTGTTCTAACAATGGACGGATCCCCTCATATGTTCGGATAGCAAACACACTAAATTCCTGTGTTTCATCTGTACGAATGATTTCATACAATTCATATTCAGATGCATTTGCTAAGGCAAAAGGAATATCTTTTATAAAATTCGGATCAGTATATAGATTCTCAGGAATTTGTGTTTCAGGATGATTTATAAACTCAAGGCATAATTGATATCCTTTTAAAAATGCATTCTTAACAGCTGCAGGGAATAGAGTTTCAAAACGTTTCACATTATTTTTAAACGTTTTTTCTTCAATTTCGTTATTAAATTCTCTTTCCTGTAAGATATTTGCCTTATTCCCTAGTAATAAAAAGTAGTGATTAATAATACGACTAATATCCTCTTCAAATGCTGCATTGTCCTCACAATACTTTGTAAATCGTTCTTTACTCATGTTCACAATTTCATTCATAGCTTCAAATTCTCCCTTTTTATTGTTATTTATACAAAAAAAGACACACCGATGGCAGGTTATGTGCCTTCGGTGTGTCCGTTTAGCTAGAAATTAAATCTATTAATTTGTATATTTCTCTTAGTTAATTGTTGTTCACGTATAAGAATACCTCTATGAATTTTAAAAGTCAATAGATTAATTACCTCCTTGTAAACTTATATTTATTCCTTCTTTCTATTTTTCTATGTATTTAATCTAAAAAAATACAAGTAATTAAATATAAATAATCACAAGTATTTTATATAAAACCAACAAGAAATATATATAACTAAACTCAATTATTAATTATAAAGAGATTCAGCAAATACCTCTAAAGCCTTGTATTACATACGTTCCTGGATATAAAGCTAAATTCACTATCGTAATATCCCCAATACATACAAGCTCTACATCATAGAAATCACAAATTAAGAAGTTAAATACCATATTACTAAGAATTCACAAGGTTAGAATCATATTACTAAGATAACCACAAGTATTGAATCGAATTATAAACATACTGAATCGTAACCAAACATAACGTAAATCGATTATATGCTTCCGTAAAAATGCTAATAGGTATATTTTCCTAAATAAAAAAGCATGTCTTCAAATTAAAGAACATGCCAAATAACCCTTGCTTTTAAGTGATTTTTTAACAAGGGCTGCCGTATATTTTTTTAAAAAAAATTAAATGAATTCCGGATAAACACCATTTTTCTTATGATAATTTATCATTGCATCGTGCCTTTCCCCTGTAGACAAGTTTCTTTCCTTAAAACCTATCCAGGACTCTCTAAACTGTACACGCATAAATGCTGGTATAGAGAATATTTCTTGCTCTTTCATACAACTTTCAACTTGATCTAATGCATAAGTCATTGCGTAAATTAGTAATTCACTTTGTTTTTGTTTTGTTGGTAAATAGATTGCGATATCAACAATCTCTTGTCTAAATGCGGTCATTATATTTTCTTTATCTTTTTTTCGTAAGGCCTGTCCCATGTGTTTTAAACGAGACACCGCTTCTTTTCTGCACTTTGCTACTGGTCTATGTAATTCTTTTTTATCATTCTCAATTACGCAGTTCGAAGAAAATACCACGTTGAACTTCTCAATGATGATTTGTTTTACCTGTTTTCTTACACTTGTAATTCTTGTTTCATTAGATTTCTTCTCTTTAGAATCGATTGCAGTAAATTGCACAATGGGGTTAATAATTTCTATGTATTGTCTTACTTTCTTTGCATTACGATTTAATCTCTTTTTCAAGGAAGACATCTTTCTTGTAATCTGAAACTCCTCAATTTTATGTTTATAATGTTCCATACCCACTTTTCTTGAAAAAGTATTGATTAAATCTAAAAGGAATATAATCCCTCTATTATCACGAGCCTTTACTAGACTACTCATTATCGTTGTTTGAATTAGGTGAAATGGTATACGGAAATACGATAGCGATATACCTGTCATGTTTGCAGTTTCTGCAGTAGTGTGATTATACAACGCATAATCTACAATTTCATATACAGTACGATTTCCAACAGGTGTTTCTTTTACGAGTCTACGCTCCAAACAAACTTGAAACCCTGTATAAATTGTTGTGTAGGGAATCCCACTTTTCTTAGCAAGATCCATTATTTGAAATTCACGTGGTAGCATTCCTATATCATTGCATTCAAAGTGAAGCAAGATATAAGTAGCTAAAGCTGAAGATGGTAACTCTTTTCTTTCATTCTCTAGTTTTACGATGTTTAATAGTCCATTAAAAAATTTAACCCCATGAACTTTAAAGTTCTGTTGGGAAAAAGCCATTTGCGTATGCATAATGTTGCTAACTCCTTTCGAAAGAGCAGAAAAAGGCACTGTCATACCACGGATACAAAGATACTACTCTCTTAAAAGAGTAATACTTGTATAACAACGGTAAACAATGCCTAAAATTACGCAAGAAATCCCCTTTTTAAGTTGCACAAATACATAAGATACAGTAAAATTATCTTATAATTTCATGCAAAATAAAAAGGTTTATTGGCTTTGTTTACCGCAGTCGTTGTTACATTTCTTTTTGGGATTTTGTGCGGTGTACCACAATGAAGTAGTTGGCGCTATTTCATTGGGCTGATGAACCTTTTTTTGCTTTATTATATTTTATTTTTTATTATATAAATATTTTATTATTAATGAATTTGTATCTAAAAAAATACAAAAATATTAAAGTAACTACATCATATATAGTTTTTTCCATGGTTGCAAGGTGATTTTTTCGAAAGCATGATCTTTGCTAACTGACTATGTATAAATAACCACCACTCAAACACCTCGTTGAGCGCCGCTCAATCAAAAGTCAATTCACAATAAGCAAGAATAACTTAAATAGCCTCTGATCAACTGCCTGATTGTCGCTCAATTAACAAAATATCATCGATAAAGCGCATTAATGGCACATTTTCATTATCTACACCTCGAATCACCCAACTAACCACCAGTCACTCGTGTTTTAATACTGTTATTTTCTTATATAAGTTGAGCGGTGATTGATTGGTTGATTCCATTTCATTATGCCGATTTGTAATCAGTCAATTAATCACCAGTCAATCATATTGTTATTTTAGAATAAATGATTAGCGAATGGTTGAGTGATCGAGTGCAGATGTAAGTTTTGAATAAGAATAAACTGTTTTTTTTATGATTAATATAAAAATAGTTTCATACTACTAATTAAGTAGAATGAAACTATTGAAAGAGATGTTTTGGTCAAGAGGTTTTTGCTTACTAACTACTGGTGGTTCATCAATAGACGTAGTAAAAACATATATTGAAAATCAAAGTGAAAAGTGAGGTGAAATGATATGACAAAGCAGAATAAAGCATATAAATTCCGTTTGTATCCAACAGAAGACCAAGCACATCTTATGCGTAAAACCTTCGGTTGTGTACGTTTCGTGTATAACAGAATGTTAGCTGAACGGAAAGAAGCGTATGAAAAACATAAAGATGATAAGGATCAACTAAAGAAACAAAAGCTTCCCACTCCTGCGAAATACAAAGCAGAATTTGAGTGGTTAAAAGAAGTGGATTCATTAGCTTTGGCAAATGCTCAACTAAACTTGCAAACTGCCTATAAAAATTTCTTTCGTGGTCAAAATGACTTCCCAACATTCAAAAGCAAAAAAGACAGAAAGTCTTATACAACGAATGTAGTGAACGGAAATATTATGTTGCTTAACGGTCATATCAAATTGCCAAAACTGAAAATGGTACGTATCAAACAGCATAGAGAAATACCACAAGACCATATAATCAAGTCATGTACGATTTCTATGACACCTACTGGTAAATACTATGTGTCCATTTTGACTGAATACGAAAAAGAGATTCTACAAAAAGAAGTAGAATCAGTTGTTGGATTAGACTTTGCGATGGATCAATTATACGTCAGTTCTGAGGATGAGAGAGCCAATTATCCTAAGTTCTATCATGAAATGTTAGACAGATTAGCAAAGGCGCAACGAGTATTATCAAGAAGAACAAAAGGTTCTATTCGTTGGAATAAACAACGTATCCGTGTAGCTAAGTTACATGAAAAAGTAACGAATCAACGTAAGAACTTCCTTCATCATAAGTCTAAAGAGTTAGCTACTCATTTTGATGTTGTAGCTATTGAAGATCTAAATATGAAGGGAATATCGCAAGCACTTCATTTTGGAAAAAGCGTCGCTGATAATGCTTGGGGTATGTTCACTTCTTTCTTAGCTTATAAACTAAATGAACAAGGCAAACAGCTTGTGAAAATAGACAAATGGTTTCCTTCCACAAAAACATGTAGCAGTTGTGGAAATGTGAAAAATATGTCATTGTCTGAGCGAGTTTATTCTTGTATATGCGGTGTAAATATCGATAGAGATTATAACGCAGCTATCAATATCAAAAATGAAGCAATACGCCTATTGGTGTTAGCATAGATAGCAATAAAAGAACCCTTGGAACAAGGGAGTTAGCTCGGCTGTCTTAGGACGAATTCGTTAGCTATCAAAAGTAACGACTAACCGAGAAGCCACCACTTCAAACAGTCCATTAGGACGTTAAGTGGCGAGTAGTTCACAGATTGGAAGAAATAGAATTAGAAAACTCTTTGTATATTAAAATAACAAAGCAAAATATATCTAAGTGCTATGATTATTATAAGTTTAAAACAATAGTTGTGAATGAATCATATTGATTATCAATGAACTAAGCTTTTGAAATGATATTAAGAATAAGCAAAATAAAAAGACTATCAAATGATAGCCTTTTTATTTTCTTCCAAAAAGCTTAGAGAAAAAGCCGCCTTTTTGTTCAGTATTCTCTTGTCGCTGAGCATTAGCACTTTTTTGTTCTTGAATTAATCGTATAGTACTCATTAACTTTTCGTCACGTTCCTCTAATCGCTTATTGATTCTATCGAAATTATCCTGACTTTGTTTAGCCACCGCAGCGAAGAATTCCATATTTTGTTTTGTTAATTCTTCAGTCACTTTAGCTGTAACTTCCTCAGTAATCTTTTCCGTCAAAGCTTCTATAAAGTCTGGATTGACCTGTTGTGCTTTAACTAATGAAGTTTCTTTTGGTTCACCATCACCGTCAACATCTTCAGCATAAACATTGCGAATAACCGTCGGATCCATATCTAAAAGCCCAACAATTTCGTGCTTTTTCTTTGACTCAGAATAATAATGTTTAATCTTTTTTACTGTATCAATACTATCCTCATGAACATATTTAAGTTGGCGTTCTTTTTTTATGTTCAAGTACTCATCGAAATCATTCAACCATCTACGAAGAGTACTTTCAGGAATATCAAGCATGGTTGCTACTTCAGATACGCGATAATAACCATCGCTTAACTGTTCATCAATCATTTGCTCACCACCTAACTATATGATGCCTGTCCTATAATACATTATATAAAAATTCTATAGAAACTAAAAGAACCCCTTTGTAGATTACATAAAATATCATCAACTTTTATACCTGATCACTCAATCATTCACTGCTCATTTATTTAGCTGCATACCAATAGTACCTATGTTATCGAGCGGTGATTAGTCGGGTGAGCGTGATTAATACTTGATTATGAACAAAACCACCTCGAAATTCTGTGAATCGAACTATAAATTTTATATGGATTTTCATTTATTAAGATGCATCTTTTATAATCATTACGTATTCATTACAGCGTTTATTACCGCAATAAATGCGTAACAATTAAAATATTAATTACGGTAATTATTACGGGAGTATTTAAAGTATTGATTTAATAAGGTTCTTGATTATCATCCGTAGATGTATTATAGTTAGTACATACGATACTTCGGAAATATATGCCGAAGTATCTACGGCTTTTATAACGGTATTAAATTCCGTATGATTATCTTGTCTTTTTGTACATATAGATAAAATTTATTATTTATTAAAGGTGGTGTGAAATTATTGTCTAATATATCAATGAGTAGTAGTGAAATTATTGATGTACTTTGTGAGAATTTAAATGATGGGATTTGGGCTTTACGTGTGCTATACGCCGAGGGCGCAATGAACAAAGAAAAGTTATGGGATTATATCAACCAATATCATAAAGACTATCAAATTGAGAATGAAAAAGATTATGAGGGTAAAAAAATACTTCCATCGCGATATGCTTTAGATATTATGACTGCAAGACTTGAAGGAGCAGGGTTAATATCTTTCAAAGCAATAGGACGTGTTCGAATTTATGACGTAACAGATCTAGGAAATGTTTTAATTAAGGAACTGGAAAAACGAGTTGAGAAAAACAACTAAAATATATATTTGAGGAGGATATACATATGGCAGGCAATTTTTCAGAAATCGAAAGCCTAGGAAATATTAGTTTGAAATTTGGATTCTTAGGACTAGGTATGGGTGGATGTGCAATCGCAGCAGAGTGCGCAAATAAAGAAACACAAATTAAAAATAACAAATACCCATATCGTGCGATTCTTGTTAATACAAATAGTCAAGATTTTAATAAAATTGAGATTAAAAACACAGGGAACGTCCGTAAAATACAGTTAGAAGGATATGAACAGGGTGCAGCTCGTAATCCACAGGTTGGTGAAGAAGCATTTGTAAAGCATGAAACAAAGATTTTCGAAGCGGTAAAACAGGAATTTGAAGATCGTGATTTTATTTGGATTACGTGTGGTCTAGGTGGAGGAACAGGAACTGGAGCTCTATTAAAGGCTATTGAAATGCTATATGAACATGATTACAATTTTGGATTGTTACTGACTTTACCACGTGATGCTGAGGCTTTAAAAGTATTAGAAAACGCAACTTCACGCATTCGTAGTATTGCTATGAACCAAGAAGCTTTTGGCTCAATTGTATTAATAGATAACGCTAAACTATATAGAAAATTTGAAGAGGAAAATCCAAGTGCTTTAGCAAACGAATATACTAGCTATAGTAACAAATATATTGCTGATGCATTACATGAGATTAACCTAGTTACTTCATCATTTACACCGTTTTCAGATACACATTTTGATGCGAGTGAGTTTGCTCAAGTAATTAATACACCAGGCGTTTTATCATTAGCAAAACTAGAACTAAAATCAAATCAATTAGATACTGAAAACCCGCTAGGTTACTTGACTCAATTAGGGAACGCACTAGAAAAAGGTGTTTTATACGATACAGAAAGAGAAGAGCTAGAAAGTGCTAAAAAAAGCGCACTATCTATCGTTACATCGCCGCTACGAGCAGGTCGATTATATAACTTCTCTTTCCTTAACCAAATGGAAAACTTCTTAAAAGAAAGAACTCCATATGTAGATGAACGTCCTATAGCTCCATATGTTAATAAACATACAACAAAAAAAGAAGAGGATATAGTAAAATTCTATTCAGTTGTTGCAGGACTACCACTGCCAAAACGTGTAAGTGATATTATTGATGAGATTACGAGAATTAAAGAAGAACGTGAGCAAGCTAATTCTAAGAAATCCAATGCTGTTTTAAATAAACTTTTTGCATTTGATGATTCAGTACAAGAAGAAAAACCTAAAAAGAAAAAATTGAATTTTGGTGCTGAACCTGAAGTAGAAGTTGCTGATGATTCACAACCAGCAAAGAAGAAATTATCATTCTAAACAAAAGACCGACAAATATAATTTTGTCGGTCTTTTTCTATTTCAATAGCAAAAAGAAACTACAATGCACAAGTGATTAATCTATTATATTTTCTGTATGTGTAACATGTCTTTATATAATGTGATTGTTTAAATAAATTGTTAGGCCGTCCTAACGATTTTATTCCAATACTTGAACCTTAAAAAAAATGTTCGGTTAAAACATGTCTTCCGTCCGAACAAATTTAAAAGAACCGAAAGACTATATAAATCAATGTTTCTAGCGAATTTTTAGGAAGAGAAGTAATCCAAACTTCAGCGTACGAGTTTTAGTATCTAGATTAGCGCAAATTCAGCTTAAACTTTTAATAATTTACAACTAAATTTTGCTGTAATAAGATATATAGAAATGGTTGTTATTTATTGAAAATATATTCGAGTTATGGAGTTGCATATAATGAAAAGTACAACGTATAAATATACAAGCAAAGGTACACAGAAATCTTTTCGTTTAAAAGAGGCCGATATATTTGTATTTACATTTTTATATTACAAAAGGCATCTTACTACACGACAAATTACACAGCTTTATAGTGCATTTGAGGGTAGAGATTTTTCTGAGGATAGTGTGTTTACGAAACTTAATCGTTTTTCAAAATATGGTGCTATCCTGACTAAAAAAATTGATAAAAGAGATGATAGTATAACCAGACGTGCGACATTCTCCTTAAAAGATAGAATGGTTGATTACCTTCAAGAATTAGGAAGGATTCCTGCAGGATCTTCAAAACGTAGATATTCTTCTTCAATCTCACTACATACACTCTGCTCAAGAGAAATATTAGTACGCACACTTTTGGAAGTGTCGAAAAAGACCAATACGAATAAAATATTATGCGAGTTAGATATTCGCTCATATCATCAAAAACAAAAGAAAACAGAAATTGAAGATGCAGGGTTACTTCTAATTCCTGATGAACACATTTCATATAAAGACAAAAATATTTACATTGAAATGGATATGTGCAAAGAAACCAATGCTACCTTAGTTGAAAAGGTGGGGAAGTATATTGAATATGCACAAAAAAACACTAAAAATATAACTGTTGTTTTTGTTATGTATGACAAGTCGATGTTCCTTGCAGAAGATGCAGAACCTCCATACGTACGTATGAAGAATCTCTTATTTTCTATGCGAGAATATCATGAACATTTAATGAATCTACCAAACCTAAATATACACATCTGCTCTTTGAAAGAAGCTGGAGATGTTATTTCAGATATTCTTCTAGGAATAGATGATAATCAAAACTTTGAACAAGATATTCTCTTACCCTTATCTCAACGTACAGTAGGAGATGCCGATTGGCGCTATGCATTTGTTGAAACAGTTCAAACATTTAAAGAGAAAATAGATGGTGGTCTTAGACGAACTTATAAGAGAGATAAAGATGCAATGCAAGATTTCTTCTTTATTTTTGGGAATGAAAATGATTACCGAATGATTGCTAGAGTAGACGATGTTGTGTTTTCAAGAAGAGAAGGTGATGAAGGAGTGCCACTTGTTGTGATTTATCCAAAGCGCAAAAAGGCTAGAGATATACTTTTAATGGACACTTATGACAACGTATTACTGCTATCCCTCCAAAATGAAGACGTTACTATCGAAGCGGATGAACAGATCATGGCACGTACTGCAAATAACGTACATCCGAAAAGACGCAAACTTGTTGAATTATATTAATCGCTAATTTTTTATATACTTTTATACAATTTTATTGATTTTTATTATTTAAGGTGATAGAATTACGTTTGAACTAAACACAAAAACTACAATCAAATCAGAACATATGAAATCAAGGCAAGCGACACACGCTGTTTTTACAGTGGGTGTCGCTTGCCTTTTTTTATATGGAGAAAGGTGGAAAATCAAAATGGATTTACAATATGCAACTACTACTGGGGGAGTGCTCTCTGCTAGAGAAGCATTTAAAAACCCGGAACTAGTCCTTAATCATATTACAGAAGAGGGAGCAACGTTTAGTGTTTCTCTACAAGATATCCAAATTCCAGGGAAACCAAATTTCTATTGGTACGATGTCATAATTGAAACAGCAACGGATAAAAAAATCGAGGTAAATATCGCGGTACTTTCTCAAGAAGAATACAATCAACTCTGTGAAAGAGAGAGTATTGATTTATATTTAAAACAAACTGAAGATGCAGCAAAATTCTTTCTCGAAAAATCAAAGGAACTATTCCAACCAGAATTCAATAATCGATTCCAGTTTAAACATAAAGCTCAACTATATCTGTAAGAAGTAGGTGAGCCTATATGGAGACATTTAAACAACGATTACCGTTATTTACTACAATCGGTTTAATTAGCGGATTTATTCTTTCATTTGGTTTCGGTTTAGTAAACTACATCAAGTTACTCTACTATGCATTTGAACCACCGTCTTATCCTATAGAAATTACATATGTACCGCTTATTTTAATGTTCTTTTCTTTACTGTTAGGAGAATTTAGCTTTAGGTTTTACAGCCGTATTCCAGCTTTACATGTGAATAATGGGAAATTAATAATCTTGGTTGCTTCTCACTTTGCGGTTGATATTCAATTTTTATGGTTTGCAACTGCTCCGATCCATGCAAAGGTTATTCCTTATCTAACGGATAAATCAAAACATCTTAATTTTGGTGAGTATGAAGCCTTAGGTCATGTCTTAACAGGCAATTTTCACACACTCACTATGATTTTTGTATTTTTACCAACAGTATTCATGATTTTGTTTACCCTTTGGTATAGTGGGCATATAGTTCGTTACCGAGAAGAGATATTAAAGTGGGTACAAAAATACGAATATAAAAATCACAAATTACAAAAATGGTTTAATAGCCAAGAAGAACAAATATATCCTGATGTAGAAATTGGTCCGCATATTGAGCATAAAGAGATGGTTCGTATTAAGGGGAAAGATAGAACGTTAAATTGTATTATTATTGGTCCTATTGGTTCTGGTAAAACATCTAGTTTAATTATTCCCATGATTAATCAAGATTTACATTGGATGGCACGTTTTATCAATAAGTTCATAAATGTCTTTAAAAAGAAGGATTATCATACAGAAGAAGTAAAAGGAACATTTTTAAATGGTGTGACTGTTATCGAACCGAGTAATGATTTATGTCAAAAGGTTTTTAAGTTAGTGCAAGCACATAAAATACCTGAAAGTGCAGTTTACTACATTGATCCAACAAATCCTGATACCAAAAATATAAACATTCTACGAGGACCAGTAGATAAAGTAGCAGAGGTTTTTGCAATGGTTATTCAAGGTTTGTCTGAATCTAACAATGCATTCTTTGAACAAGCGCAGCGTAACCACCTCAAGCAACATATTTATTTACTAAAGCTACACAACCCACAAAAAGATGTAACCTTTGACGATTTAATTGAGATGTATGATGATGTAGAACGTGTCCATCGTATGCATAAACTATTAAAAGTACAAGTTGAAAAGTTATATGATTTTGTTCAAAGTGGGGATGCTTCACGTGACCAAAAAAACGAATATAAAATTATAAAAGGTATTGATGAATGGTTTGATAATACTATTCGTGAAAAAATGGATTTTCAAGGTGAACCAGCGGTTTATAAATCAGGAAAATACCGCGGACAACCAATGCATTATGACAGAGAAGAAGAATATGTAAAAGGTTTACGCAACATATTAAAAGATTTAGCTTCAAACGTTTTAATACGACGTGTTTTATTTGGAAAATCCGATTTTGATTTCGATGTTCATTTAGAGCAGGGTGGGATTTTGTTAGTCAATACGGCAAAAGGAGAATTAGCAGACCTTTCAAACGTATTAGGAAAATTTGTATTGTTAAGTATGCAAAATGCAGTATTCCGTAGAGATCCAAACGTCTCACCTTACCATCATATTATTGTCGATGAGTTTCCGGATTACGTTGTGCGGCCGTTTAAAGAATTCCCTGCACAATCTCGTAAATATAAAGTAATTTTAACAATCGCTAGCCAAACACTATCGCAATTAGCTCTCGACTTCACAGAGCAATACATGTTTACTTTACTAGGTTCATTCCGTAACAAAATGATATTTGGAGATGTAACACCATATGATGCAAAAATTTTCTCTGACATGTTTGGTGAGAAAGAGGAATTTAAAGAGGCAGAATCCGAACAGGGCATTTCTCCTATGCAAGAGAATCCAGTAAGTCGACTAGGATCAACCTATCAAAAAACGAAAGAAGTTGTTATGTCACCAGGAGATATCATGGCACAAGGGGCATTCATCTGTGCTGCTCGTATCGTACAAGATAATCATGTGCAACCTGTACAACAAATCACAAGTAACTTTGTACCAAAAGAGGAATTTGCCCAAGCAATTATTCAAGTAGATACAAAAACAGGTGAATATTGGGAAAATGAGCGTCTTCGCCTTATTAATGAATCTATAGAAAAAGCTAATCCTATGAAGCATGTAGATGCAGAAAACATGAAGAAAATACAACCATTACCACCTATCCGAGAAGGTGAGATTGAACAGAATAACTCCATGGAAACAAACGAGGAGCATCAACACATTGTATCATTGGAGGATTATAAGGGAAACAAGTCTCAAAATGAAACCTTACCTAATGATCCCGCAGCAATGAACCAGCAGGGGAATGTTGATGATGAAGTTGAAAATAAGTTGTATGAAGATATTAAGGAATTTATTATCGAATCACAACAAGTCTCGCCATCTCTTCTGCAAAGAAAATTCAAGATTAGCTATATGAAATCTATGCAATATATTGAGAAGTTAGAACAAAATCTAGTTGTAAGTTCTTACACAGGGGATGGTCCTCGTAAAGTATTAATTTCAAATAATAGTAGTACATCAGAAGAAACAAGTGTTATTACTACTCATTCACCTGACAATACTATTTCACCGGAAGTAGCAATTCCAATTGAAGGCGAAGAAATCGAACAAGAGGAAACTAGCTCCTTTAAGGATATTCTATACGAAGATGTTTTAAGTTTTGTGAATGAAGCGGGAAGTATCTCTATATCTGTACTACAAGACACGTTTAAAATTAGTTATACACGTGCATCGAGATTAATAGATGCCTTACAACGAAATGGTGAACTGCCTGTTATAGCAGAAGAAACACATGTAGAAAGTATAAGCTCTGAAATAAAAGAACCGGTCGTGAAAGAAGATATTAAAGAAACCATAGATATAGAATTACCTCCTATGGAAGAATGCTATGAAATAAACATGGAGGTAGCAGAACTAAACAAAGAATTATCTATTACTATGTTAGAGCAAGATTGGAATAAAGATTCCATTATTCATTCCGTGATTCCTGATGAGACCGAAACACTGTTTGAAGAATTCCCATCTGATGGACCTCCCGTTACAATAACAGAGGCAGAAGAAACACATGTAGAAATCAACACGGTTCCAGTTGAAGAAATGCTTAATCATACCGAAGAAAACAAGCTAGATGAAGATGTAGCAAAAGTTTACGAATCTATTAGTATTACGGTACAAGAAAACTTAGAAAAAAATAGAGAAGAGCATTCGAAAAATGATGAGAAGCAACCAGAACATAAACGTATGAGCTACAAAGAGCGTCAAGAGCACTTAAGATCTCAGCAAAAAAATAAGAAAAATACTACGCAGTCGCTGGTTAATAAAATTGAGAAACCTAAGCAAAAAACATCGAACGTAATGAGTAAGGAATTGAACAATTTCTTTGATTAATAGTTTGTAAACCTTAAATTAAATCTATTATTGGTATAGCCAGCATTTCGGAAAAAACCACGCTAAGCCAAAAATAAAATAAGCTGCCCATATAGGCAGCTTATTTAGTCGGGTAAGCGGGGGGCATCGCTGCCCCCAACTCCCCTCAGAACCGTACGTGACAGTTTCCCATC
>NZ_JAQFPJ010000038.1:0-18439 GCF_027712065.1 Bacillus cereus group sp. BcHK124 | reverse complement strand
CCGTGGTGTAGTGGTTAACATGCCTGCCTGTCACGCAGGAGATCGCCGGTTCGACCCCGGTCGGGACCGCCATTTTATATAAAGAAAAGAACGAAACATGTTGTTTCGTATTTTTTTATTTGTTTTAACAAAAAACTAATAAAGACAGTCAAACTATCCTTAGGAAAACTCCTAAGGACTTTTTTATATATTCAAAACCTGTATAATAAATAGCAGAGAACATTGTGAGTAAAGTAGGTGAAGTCTGTGAGTAAATATGAAATAACAACAAAATCATCTGAGGAAACACAAAGATTATCAGAAAAACTTGGTGAACTTGCTCAGGCACAAGATGTAATTATTTTAGAAGGAGATCTAGGGGCTGGTAAGACGACTTTTACAAAGGGACTAGCAAAAGGTCTTGGAGTGAAAAGAGTTGTAAATAGCCCTACCTTTAATATTATTAAAGAATATAAAGGGAGATTACCGCTATATCATATGGACGTGTATCGCTTAGCAGAAAGTGAAGAAGACTTAGGTTTTGATGAGTATTTCTACGGTGAAGGAATTACGGTAGTAGAATGGGCTCATTTAATAGAAGCATATTTACCAAATGAGAAGCTACAAATTAGTTTATTCCATGCTGGAGATGACACAAGAAACATTGTACTCGAGCCAATTGGAGATCGCTATATTAGATTATGTGAGGAGCTATTACAAGATGAAAGTACTAGCAATTGATACTTCAAATTATGTAATGGGTGTATCCCTTATTGAAGAAGGAAACGTAATTGGGGAAATCATTACAAATTTAACAAAAAATCATTCTGTGCGTCTTATGCCAGCTGTAGAACAACTGTTAAAAGAATGTGGTGTAAAACCAAAAGAATTAACTAAAATAGTTGTAGCTGCTGGACCAGGATCATATACAGGTGTTCGTATAGGTGTGACAGCTGCCAAAACATTAGCTTGGTCACTTCAAATACCAATTGTGGGTGTATCAAGTTTAGAAGTAGTGGCTGCAAACGGAGCTAATTTTGATGGATTAATCTGTCCTTTATTCGATGGAAGACGTGGACAAATTTATACTGGCTTATATACATATGAAGGAGAGGATTTAACTTCTATAGAGGAAGACCGAATCATCCTTATTGTAGACTGGTTGCAAATGTTAAAAGATAAAGGAAAGCCTGTTTTATTTATTGGTAACGATGTGAAACTACACAAAGAAACAATTATCGAACATTTAGGCAATCAAGCTCTCTTTGCTCCTTTCACTAAAAATAACCCAAGACCAAGTGAGCTAGCGTTCTTAGGATTACAAAAAGAAGAACAGGATGTACATTCATTTGTTCCTAGTTACCTTCGTTTAGCTGAAGCTGAAACAAAGTGGTTAGAAAGTCAAAACAAGTAGGAGCTTGCAGAGGATGGATATGATATTTAGAAAGATGGAACTTGATGATATTGCTCAAATTGTAGCCATTGAAGAAGCATCTTTTTCAACTCCTTGGACTGCAGATGCCTTTCACCGTGAGTTAACGATGAATGAACATGCACATTATGTTGTGCTAGAAAAAGATGGTCGTGTAATTGGGTATTGTGGATTGTGGATAATTATTGATGAATCACATATAACAAATATAGCTATTTTGCCAGAATACAGAGGTCAAAAGCTAGGAGATGCTTTATTAAAAGAAGTTATTTCCGAGGCGAAAACTCTAGGTGTAAAAACGATGACACTTGAAGTACGTGTATCAAATGAAGTAGCAAAACAGTTATACAGAAAATACGGATTTCAAAATGGTGGAATTCGTAAACGATACTATGTAGACAATCAGGAAGATGGTCTCGTAATGTGGGTGAATATATAATGGAAAAAAATACGATTATACTTGGTATTGAAACAAGTTGTGATGAAACAGCAGTAGCGGTTGTTAAAAATGGAACGGAAATTATTGCGAATGTTGTTGCATCACAAATTGAAAGTCATAAACGTTTTGGCGGAGTTGTACCAGAGATTGCGTCCCGTCATCATGTAGAAGAAATTACAGTTGTATTAGAAGAAGCGTTAAAAGAAGCGAATATCACATTTGATGATATTGATGCAATTGCTGTCACAGAAGGACCTGGTTTAGTAGGAGCGCTTCTAATAGGGGTGAACGCAGCGAAAGCAGTGGCATTTGCACATGATATCCCCCTAGTTGGTGTTCATCATATCGCTGGCCACATTTATGCGAACCGCTTAGTAAAAGAAGTTCAATTCCCATTACTATCACTTGTTGTCTCTGGTGGACATACAGAGCTTGTTTATATGAAAGAACATGGTTCATTTGAAGTAATTGGTGAAACGCGAGATGATGCAGCAGGGGAGGCATATGATAAAGTAGCTCGTACGTTATCTATGCCATATCCAGGTGGCCCTCATATTGATCGTCTTGCACATGAAGGGGAACCAACAATTGATTTACCTCGTGCATGGCTAGAACCTGATTCGTATGATTTCAGTTTTAGTGGATTGAAATCAGCAGTTATCAACACTGTGCATAACGCAAAACAACGCGGGATAGAAATTGCACCGGAAGATTTAGCAGCAAGTTTCCAAGAGAGTGTAATTGACGTATTAGTAACGAAAGCATCTCGTGCAGCGGATGCTTATAACGTAAAGCAAGTGCTTCTTGCTGGTGGAGTTGCTGCGAATAAAGGGCTTCGTGCACGTTTAGAAGCAGAGTTTGCACAAAAAGAAAATGTAGAACTAATTATTCCTCCTCTATCTTTATGTACAGATAATGCAGCTATGATTGCGGCGGCAGGTACAATTGCGTATGAACAAGGAAAACGTGCTACATTAGCTTTAAATGCAAATCCAGGATTAGATATTGAAGCATAGTTATACACAAAATTAACCACAGCTTGTGGATAAAACCCATATTATCTGTTGATAATGTGGGTTTTATTGTGTATATAAAATGTTGATAACTTTTTTGTTGATTGTGGATAATGTGGAAAAGTTATTTAGATGTTTATTTTATAAAGGTGGATATGTGTATAAACTTGTGGATAAAACAGATGAAGTCTGACCTTTGAATCTATCCTTTTTCGGGAAATAAAAACGAAGAAGGTATCTCTAAAAAACATTTTGAAATATGCCCTTATTATAAGGGGGGCTAATATTGTCAAACTTTGTCGGCAAATCGATACCTCGTGTCGAATTGTTTATGCAATAGAGGTTGACCATGGCTAGAAGATAAGAAGGATGTCTCATCGTCAAAAATCCCGACTGATGAGACATCCTTCTTATTTATACTCTTATAAATGCAATTCTTCCCATTCTGCCATACAAGCATCAAGTTGTTCTTGTAGTGTTTGCTTTTTCGTTGTAATTTCACTAGCCTTTTCATAATCTGCATATATTTCTGGTAAGCAAAGTTGATCTTCTAACGTAGCAATTTCTTCTTCAAATTGTACAATATTTTGTTCTAGTTCCTCAATTTTTCGAGTACGTTGACGCTCCAACTTTTTGCGCTCTTTTTCTTCGAGATAATTTAATTTTTCTGGAGCTACAGTTTTTTGAACAGGTGTCTGATTTTCTTGCTGTTCTTGTTGTTCAAATTCAGCACGTTCAATCATCTCATTTTTCTTTTCAACGTAGTAATCGTAGTCCCCTAAATATTCCTGTGCACCTTCTGTTGATAACTCAACAACGGTCGTCGTTACACGATTAATAAAGTAGCGGTCATGAGATACAAAGAGAAGGGTACCAGGATAATCAATTAAAGCATTCTCCAAAATCTCTTTACTATTTAAATCAAGATGGTTTGTAGGCTCATCGAGAATTAATAAATTCGATTTTTGCATCATAAGTTTTGCGAGAGCTAATCGAGCTTTTTGTCCACCACTAAGAGATGATACTGGTTTTAGTACATCATCTCCTGTGAATAAGAAGTTACCTAGTATCGTGCGAATTTCTTTTTCGGGTTGCAGTGGATATTCATCCCATAGTTCATTTAAAACTCGCTTAGAGGATGTTAAGTTAGCTTGTTCTTGATCATAATAACCAACAGATACATTGGATCCGAAAGAAACATCACCATGTAATAATGGTAACTTATTCACAATCGATTTTAATAATGTGGATTTCCCAATTCCATTTGGACCAACTAAAGCAACACTATCTCCGCGTGTTAAGCGCATTGTTACATGTTCAATAATTGGATCCTTACCATAGCCGATAGTTGCGTCCTTTACTTGTAAAACATCATTTCCACTTTGTTTTTCAATATCGAAGTGGAAGGAAGCTGACTTAGAATCCCCTAATGGTCTTGTTAATAATTCCATACGGTCTAATTGTTTACGGCGGCTTTGCGCACGTTTTGTCGTAGATGCACGAGCTATATTTTTTTGAACGAAGTCCTCTAGCTTAGCAATCTCATCTTGTTGTTTTTCATAACGTTTCATTTCTTGCTCGTATAGTGCTGATTTTAAGTCTAAATATTTACTGTAGTTACCAACAAATCGTCTACTTTCTTTATTCGAAATTTCATATACTTGTGTAACAAGTTTATCTAAGAAATAACGGTCATGGGAAACGATTAGTATTGCGCCAGGATAACCTTGTAAATATTGTTCAAGCCATGTTAATGTTTCGATGTCTAAATGGTTTGTAGGCTCGTCCAAAATAAGTAAGTCTGGTTTTGTTAATAATAATTTACCGAGAGCTAATCGTGTTTTTTGTCCACCGCTTAATGTAGAAATCGTCGTCTGGTGCGTTTCAACTGGGAAGCCAAGACCACTTAAAATCGAACGGATATCTGCTTCGTACTGATAGCCACCTTGATCTTTATAATCTAATTGTAATTGGTCATAATCAGCTAATAATCTTTCATATGTAGCCTCGTTTGAAAAGTTTTCTTCTTTTCCCATCTCTTGCTCTAGCCTTCGAAGTTTTGTCTCCATTTGCTGCAAGTGTGTAAAGACGGTTAACATTTCATCCCAAATTGTTAAAGATGTTTCTAAACCGGTATTTTGAGCTAAATATCCAATTGAGACATCTTTCGGTTTTATAATTTCTCCGCCATCATGAGATAGCTCACCCGCTATTATTTTTAATAATGTAGATTTTCCAGCGCCATTTCGTCCGACTAATGCGATACGATCTTTCGTTTGAACTTCTAATTTTATATTTGAAAGAATCGTTTCTGCACCGTATAATTTCGAAAGCGCGTTTACTTGTAATAAAATCAATGTTTTCACCTCAAATAATTTCTTAACTTTGCCATGTTTATATTTCTCAATCATACTAAAAATAGTGTATAGTTTAAAATACAGAGAGAATACTTCTTCTTTCTATTATACAAGGAATTTAATAAGTGCTAAACTTCTGTATTTAATTAAAGCATATGAATAAAGATAGGAAGAGAGGAGAGGTTATATGGAGCAGCAGAAAATTCCACAAGCCACTGCTAAGAGATTGCCTCTATACTATCGATTTATCCAAAACTTATCTTTGTCTGGTAAGCAACGTGTTTCATCAGCTGAATTAAGTGAAGCGGTAAAGGTTGATTCCGCAACAATTCGAAGAGATTTCTCATACTTTGGAGCGTTAGGGAAAAAAGGATATGGATATAACGTAAATTATTTATTATCATTTTTCCGTGAAACACTCGACCAAGATGATATAACACGTGTAGCGCTTATTGGAGTAGGTAATTTAGGGACCGCTTTCTTACATTATAATTTCACGAAAAACAATAATACAAAAATTGAAATGGCGTTTGATATTAGTGAAGAGAAAGTTGGAACAGAAATCGGAGGCATTCCTGTATATCACTTAGATGAATTAGAAGAACGTTTATCATCTGATATACAAGTGGCAATATTAACAGTACCCGCTACAGTAGCACAATCTGTAGCTGATAGATTGGCAGAAACAAACGTGCATGGTATTTTGAATTTCACACCAGCACGATTAAATGTGTCAGACAATATAAGAATTCATCATATTGATTTAGCAGTAGAGTTACAAACATTAGTTTACTTTTTGAAGAATTATCCACAATAAAACGCAGAGGAAGCGACCTCTGCGTTTTATTATTGTTTTTTCTTTGTGAATTTAACTAAGATGAGGCGAAGTGCCAAATTAAAATCAATCGTCGCCATAACTGCAAATAGTATTGTCCACATATTCCAAATTGTATCTGTTACATTCCTAATGGCTAGATGTGTAAAGATACATCCTAGAAGGAAGTACAATGCAGCCATGAACAATGGTGAGTTTCTCATACTAAAAATCCTCCGATAAAGCCTTGCATTTTTTCAGCTTCTTTAATCATTTCCTGAATTTGTTCGTTACTCACTAAAACTTGGGCAATTGCAACTAATGTATTCATTGCAACATGCGCTGCGATTGGAACGATAATACGCTTCGTTTTTACATATAAGAAGGCGAATACGAGACCCATAGCAGTGTATACCAATAAGTGAGTAAAATCAAAGTGAATGGCCGCAAATACAAGGGAACTAATGATAGCGGCAATAAAGAAGTTAAACTTCTTATAAAGTGTACCAAATAAAATTTTTCTAAATACGATTTCTTCCAAAATAGGTCCTATTATAGAGATGACGATAAGGAACCAAGGTGTCGTTCTTGCGATATCCATAAGTCTCGCTGTATTTTCAGATCCAGGTTTAATACCTAATACATACATTTCAATCATACCAGCAATACTTTGCGAGAAAAATGCTAAGAAGAACCCGATAAAAATCCAACCAATTGTAGCTGGAACAGTGGAACGCATCTTATCTAAATGTCTGTCGCGAATATCTGTTCTAAGTAACCAAAGTACGATACATAATGCAATAAAGAAGCTAATGATCGCCCAGTGACCAGTTATGAGTTGAAATTTCTCTTCCCTAGTGAATCCCTTGTTATCATAAAGCCCAGTTTTCAGAAGAAGTGGTAATCCAGCAATTGATGATAACTGCATTAAAATGTATGTAACGATAACCCACCAATATTGTTTTTTCAAATGGTTTAACCATCCTTTCTAACTCTAGTGTATGAGATAAGGTAGGATAACATGTAAAGATGCTACCTACTATATAAACTTTACTTACATTATGTTTTTTTTGTAAATTCTTAATTGAAATTATAATAGAAGACAGGAGAAAGTTGTGTGTGTAGCGAAAACAACTTAGGGTGTCCTTTCATATTGTAACATACGAGTAGTGGAAACAACGATTCATATAGTAAAGGTAGAAGAAGAGGAACTCTATATAGAAAAATTTATAGCGTAATTTGCGAAAAAATTATGATTTTTTTACTTGCAAAAGAAATTGAGATTATTTATTATTATAAGTGTGTTAGCACTCGGGTGACTTGAGTGCTAATAAATAAAATTTACATAACAAAATGAGGAGGTTATTGTTCATGCTAAAGCCATTAGGTGATCGCGTTGTAATTGAGCTTGTTCAAGCGGAAGAAAAAACAGCAAGTGGTATTGTATTACCAGACACAGCAAAAGAAAAACCACAAGAGGGTAAAGTTATTGCAGTAGGTACTGGTCGAGTGCTTGAAAATGGTGAGCGTGTTGCTTTAGAGGTAGCAGCAGGTGATCTTATCATCTTCTCAAAATATGCAGGTACTGAAGTGAAATATGAAGGTACAGACTACTTGATTTTACGTGAAAGTGACATTTTAGCAGTTATCGGTTAATTATATAAATTTTAAAAAATCCAAGGGGGTCAATTATTATGGCAAAAGATATTAAATTTAGTGAAGAAGCACGTCGTTCGATGCTTCGCGGTGTCGACACTCTTGCAAATGCAGTAAAAGTAACGCTTGGACCAAAAGGTCGTAACGTTGTTCTTGAGAAAAAATTCGGTTCACCACTTATTACAAATGACGGTGTAACAATCGCAAAAGAAATTGAATTAGAAGATGCATTCGAAAACATGGGTGCGAAATTAGTAGCAGAAGTTGCTAGCAAAACAAATGACGTAGCTGGTGACGGAACAACAACTGCAACTGTATTAGCGCAAGCTATGATTCGTGAAGGTCTTAAAAACGTAACAGCTGGTGCGAACCCAATGGGTCTTCGTAAAGGTATCGAAAAAGCTGTAGTTGCTGCAGTAGAAGAATTAAAAACGATTTCTAAACCAATCGAAGGTAAATCTTCTATCGCACAAGTAGCTGCTATTTCTGCTGCTGACGAAGAAGTAGGTCAATTAATCGCTGAAGCAATGGAGCGCGTTGGTAACGACGGCGTTATTACTTTAGAAGAATCTAAAGGTTTCACAACAGAATTAGATGTAGTAGAAGGTATGCAATTTGATCGTGGATATGCATCTCCTTACATGATTACTGATTCTGACAAAATGGAAGCAGTTCTTGATAACCCATACATCTTAATCACTGACAAAAAGATTTCTAACATTCAAGAAATCTTACCAGTATTAGAGCAAGTGGTACAACAAGGTAAACCGCTTCTTATCATTGCTGAAGATGTAGAAGGCGAAGCGTTAGCTACATTAGTAGTGAACAAACTTCGTGGTACATTCAATGTAGTAGCTGTTAAAGCTCCTGGATTTGGTGACCGTCGTAAAGCAATGCTAGAAGATATCGCAATCTTAACTGGTGGCGAAGTAATCACTGAAGAATTAGGCCGTGACTTAAAATCTGCTACAGTTGAATCTTTAGGACGCGCTGGTAAAGTTGTTGTAACGAAAGAAAACACAACTGTAGTTGAAGGTGTAGGAAGCACAGAACAAATCGAAGCTCGCATCGGTCAAATCCGTGCGCAATTAGAAGAAACAACTTCTGAATTCGATCGTGAAAAATTACAAGAGCGTCTTGCAAAACTTGCAGGTGGCGTAGCAGTAATTAAAGTAGGTGCAGCAACTGAAACTGAGTTGAAAGAGCGCAAACTTCGCATTGAAGATGCACTTAACTCAACTCGTGCAGCAGTAGAAGAAGGTATCGTTGCAGGTGGTGGTACTTCACTTATGAACGTATACACGAAAGTAGCTTCTATCGTAGCTGAAGGCGACGAAGCAACAGGTATCAACATCGTACTTCGTGCACTAGAAGAGCCAGTTCGTCAAATCGCAATCAACGCTGGTCTAGAAGGATCTGTAGTTGTAGAGCGTCTAAAAGGCGAAAAAGTAGGCGTTGGTTTCAACGCAGCTACTGGCGAGTGGGTTAACATGCTTGAAACTGGTATCGTAGATCCAGCTAAAGTAACTCGCTCTGCACTTCAAAACGCAGCATCTGTTGCAGCTATGTTCTTAACAACTGAAGCTGTAGTAGCTGACAAACCAGAACCAAATGCACCAGCAATGCCTGACATGGGCGGCATGGGCATGGGCGGTATGGGTGGAATGATGTAATAAGCATCACTCTGTGAAGCTGTGCAATGTATAAATAGTTAATTAGTAGAAGGCTACTTCCTTGATGAGAGGAGGTAGTCTTTTTTATATTTTATGATTGTTTGCGTTTAGATTTTGATGACTATAATAAATTTAAGACTACTAAGGATAAGAGAGTATGTGTTTTGAATCTTTAATTTTTGATGAAATCCACATTAAAATAATAATTATCGACAGTATTTGACATATCCATTAAATAATAAATAGTAGAATATACAGGTATACAGAATTAATTTGACTATATGTTCATTGACGAACGCTATTTTCTATTAGGATTTGTGTTAAGTCGTTATAAATATAAAAAGGAGAACTTGATTATGCTCAATAGTTCATTGAAAAAAGAAGCGATAAATAAATTACAAAACGCTGTACATCAATACGAGGAATCCTCTAAAAATTTACAAAATAATGCAATTAAATTACACAATACAAGGGATTATGGTGTTGAGGTAATTTTAAAAGTGGAGAGCTATATCAACGCTTTGGCTAATACTCCAAAAGAATTTGAAAAAAGTTTGAAAAAAATCCATATTAATATAGCTAGTTTTAAAGTTCTTAGCGAGATTTCATATGACGAAAAAGAAATGATTAAATTAGCAGGAGGAGGAACCGCTGCCGGTGTTGCAGCGGGCGTAGCAACAGCAGCACTTGCCCCAACGGCAGCGATGGCGATTGCCACAACCTTTGGAACTGCATCAACTGGTGCGGCTATTTCTACTTTATCAGGAGCGGCAGCAACCAATGCAGCCTTAGCTTGGTTAGGTGGAGGTGCACTTGCTGCAGGCGGTAGCGGTATGGCAGGAGGAAGTGCTTTATTAGCGCTAGCAGGACCTGTTGGATGGGGGATTGGTGCGGTTAGTTTAGTTGCAGGTGGTTTCTTTGCAAGTAAAAAGAATAGAGATGCTGCTATCAAAGCGGATCAAGAAAGAATTGAAGTTGTAAAGGCAACCAAAATTCTTGATGGCACATCTATTGAAATTACTGCCTTGAAGGATTCTACGCAAAAATTAGCATCAAATTTAGAGCAGAGCTTAATTGCTTTTATTAGTAATACGAAGAATGTAAAATCTTTTATTGATTTTTCACAAGATGAGCGCAATTTTTTAAGAGCTATAATAAATAATACAGAGAGCTTATCGGCGTTATTTATGAAGGAAGTTGGCAAATAGATGTCAACGAATGTATGGAAAGATCAGATTGTTGCTGTTGGGGTAGATGGATTTAATCATTGGAAAAGTCAATCTATTGCAAAGCAACTTGATGAAGTTGTTAGAGAAAAATTGCAGAATCAAGAGCGACAGAATTTGAATTTTGAAAAGGCATTGCAATGTATGATAAAAATGCGTCAGTTTCTTTCTGAACCTAAGCATATATTAGGATCTGAGCAAACGAAACACGGAGAAGTAGCGGAACATCTGGAGGTCAATGTACGAAATGCATGGGCAGCTTTAAAAGGGAATAGTGAGGTTGCTACATTTGAAGGTGTAGCTCGCACAGCACCGGAAGATTTTATTCTAGACGGTGTTAGGTATCAATCAAAATTTATAAATGGTACAAATAATACACTCAAACATGTACTTCATCATTTTGAAAAATATAAAGATGGATCTATGAATTATTCTATTCCTAAAGATCAATATGCAATTATTACATCTATAAAATCTGGTGATTTTTCTGGGGGCCTAAATGACAAATCGGTTCGTGCTATTCTTCAGAAAGTGGAAGAAATAGAGCGTCGAACAGGTCGGGGGTTTCAGGAGATAGTAAAGCCGTCTGTCTCTAATTATAGTGAAGTGCAGTTGGGGAGAGCTGGAGAAACGGTTTCGATGCATCAAGATAGAATTATTGAAGAAAATCAAAGAATTCAAGATGAAATTCAATCAGATGCAAAAGAAAAAGTGAAAATAATCGAAGTTCAAAAGGGACCTTCATTTAGAGAAGGTGGAAAAGTTGCTGGAACAGCAGTAGTGATAGCAACCTCGCTGAATGCAATCACAGTAATTTACAGCAAGGTGAAACATGGAAAGAAAATTCAGGAGTTTGATAAAAATGATTGGAAAGATATAGGTCTAAGCTCTGCTGAAGCTGGAGTGAAAGGTGGTATTACGGCTGGGAGTATATATGCTTTAACTAATTTGACATCGCTTTCAGCTCCATTTGCAGGTGCTGTTACAAGTGCCGTTATGGGACTATCATCTTTACTTGTGGATTTACAGAAAGAACAGATTTCTATGGATGAATTTGTCACTCAAGGACAAATACTTTGTATTGAAGCTGGAATCGCAGCGACAGGAGGAGCGATAGGGCAAATGCTAATACCTATTCCGGTATTAGGCGCAGTTATTGGTACGGTTACTGCGAATTTTGTGTGGGGATTTGCAAAAGATAAACTGGGTGCGAGAGAACGAGAATTAAAAAAAGTGCTTGATGCCTACACGGAATCTATTTTGGTAAAAGTGGAAAAGGCCTATCAGGAGATTATCTCTAAAATAAATGCTAAATATACTCAGTATAATTCTCTAATTGATGCTGCATTTGATGTTCAGGCAAACTCAGAAGTTTTAGCTGCAGCTTCAGTAGAACTAGCATTTGAATTAGGAGTTAATAGGAAAAAAATATTAAAAAGTGATGTGGATTTAGATGCTTTTTTCTTAGGGTGAAATTTTTATCAGTATTCCCAAAAGTAATGTCATAAATTATTACTATAATTCGCATTTTAAAAAGCTGTTAAATATTATCGATTTATAGATAAAATGTTTTAATTCTGCTCGCATTAAAGTAAATATCTTTATTTAGGTAGAGTTATTTTTGGTATTTTGATTAAAAGGAAATGAATTTCTGTAGAATTTTGTCGCTTTCTCTCTTGACCATATTGATACTTCATTGTTAGAATCTAGGAAGATAATATAAAACGATCCTTCATATATCCTCAAAGATATGGTTTGAGAGTCTCTACCGGGTTACCGTAAACAACCTGACTATGAAGGCAGTGTGTCTTATATTTATAAAGAGCGGAGACTATCTTTCTTTATAAAGCCAGACCCCTGCCTTTTCTTTGTTATGAGACTAGAGGCGGAGGACTGGCTTTTTTTATTATATTGGTAATGCTTTTCGCCTAATTGGTGAAAATATTTATATACGAGAACTAACGTTGGGGTGATTATTTTGAAGAAGCAACACGATACAATTATCGTTTTAGATTTTGGAAGTCAATACAATCAGTTAATAGCACGTCGAATTCGTGAGTTCGGTGTATACAGTGAACTTCATCCGCATACAATTACTGCAGAAGAAATTAAAGAAATAAATCCAAAAGGGATTATTTTCTCTGGTGGACCGAATAGTGTATATGGTGAAGGTGCATTACATTGTGATGAAAAAATCTTTGACCTAGGATTACCGATCTTCGGTATTTGTTACGGTATGCAGCTTATGACACAAAAATTCGGTGGTAAAGTAGAACGTGCAAACCACCGTGAGTACGGAAAAGCGGTTCTTAAAGTAGAGAACGAATCAAAATTATATGCGAACCTTCCAGAAGAGCAAGTTGTATGGATGAGCCATGGTGACTTAGTAACTGGTTTACCTGAAGGATTCGTAGTAGATGCAACAAGTGAGTCTTGCCCAATTGCTGGTATGAGCAATGAAGCGAAAAACTTATACGGTGTACAATTCCACCCAGAAGTACGTCACTCTGAGCACGGTAACGATTTAATTAAAAACTTCGTATTCGGCGTATGTGGTTGTTCTGAAGGATGGAACATGGAGAACTTTATTGAAGTAGAATTAGAAAAGATTCGTGAAACTGTTGGAGACAAAAAAGTTCTATGCGCACTTAGCGGTGGTGTAGACTCTTCTGTTGTAGCAGTATTAATTCATAAAGCAATCGGTGATCAATTAACATGTATTTTCGTTGACCACGGTTTACTTCGTAAAGGCGAAGCAGAAGGCGTTATGAAAACATTTAGCGAAGGCTTCCATATGAACGTTATTAAAGTGGATGCAAAAGAACGCTTCATGAACAAGTTAAAAGGTGTAGAAGATCCAGAACAAAAACGTAAGATCATCGGTAACGAATTCATTTACGTATTTGATGATGAAGCTTCTAAATTAGAAGGAATGGACTTCTTAGCACAAGGTACACTGTACACAGATATCGTTGAAAGTGGTACAGCAACTGCGCAAACAATTAAATCTCACCATAACGTTGGTGGACTTCCAGAAGACATGCAGTTCAAATTAATTGAGCCTTTAAACACGTTATTTAAAGATGAAGTACGTGTATTAGGATCTGAACTAGGAATTCCTGATGAAATCGTATGGCGTCAACCATTCCCAGGTCCTGGTCTTGGTATTCGTGTACTAGGTGAAATCACAGAAGAGAAATTAGAAATCGTTCGTGAATCTGATGCGATTTTACGTGAAGAAATTATTAAAGCTGGCTTAGATCGCGAAATCTGGCAATACTTCACTGCGCTTCCTGGTATGCGTAGCGTAGGTGTTATGGGTGACGAGCGTACGTACGATTACACAGTAGGTATCCGCGCGGTAACATCTATCGACGGCATGACAGCTGACTGGGCACGTATCCCTTGGGACGTATTAGAGAAAATCTCTGTACGTATCGTAAACGAAGTAAAACACGTTAACCGTATCGTGTATGACGTAACGAGTAAGCCACCAGCAACGATTGAGTGGGAATAGTATTTATAAAAAGGTCCATCTATTACTTATGTATAGATGGATCTTTTTATTTTAGGGTTAATACGAACGAAACTATAAATATTTGTAAAAATGTTCGTTTTTAAATTGACAAAACTACTTCGTCGAGTTAATATGAGTATGTAATTCAAACGAAAAGTGAATATTATGCCGTCGTATAATATCGGGGATATGGCCCGAAAGTTTCTACCTAGCTACCGTAAATGGCTTGACTACGAGGCGTTTTTATAAAGGTGAGGGGAATCTTATCTTTATTCATAGAACGCTTCCATGTATATGCAATGGAAGCCTTTTTTATTTTTAATAGATAAAAGAGGGCTAGGGGATTACGGCGAGTAATCATATAACGGGGGAAACGTAAGATGAAACGCTATTTTCAGTTTGATGAACTCGGCACGAATTACAAAACAGAGTTCATAGCAGGTTTAACGACATTTTTATCTATGGCTTACGTACTATTTGTCAATCCTGCTACGCTGTCACTTGGAAATGTTAAAGGATTACCGGCAGGTACAGGAATGGATCCAGGTGCAGTATTCGTTGCTACAGCATTAGCAGCAGCGATTGGTTCGTTAATTATGGGTATTTTCGCGAAGTATCCAATTGCTTTAGCGCCAGGTATGGGAATTAACGCGTTCTTTGCTTATACAGCAGTGTTAACGATGGGTATTCCATGGCAAACGGCAATTGCTGGAACGTTAATGTCAGGTATTATCTTTATTATTCTTACTGCTTCAGGTATTCGTGAAAAAATCATTAATGCAATTCCATCGGAGTTAAAGTTTGCAGTAGCGGCAGGTATTGGATTATTCATTGCTTTCCTTGGATTCCAAAATGCCGGAATTATCGTGAAAAATGATGCTGTTCTTGTTGGGTTGGGGGACTTAACAAAGGGCACAACGTTACTAGCAATTTTCGGAGTTGTTACGACCATTATCTTCATGATTAAGAAAGTTAATGGTGCAGTATTTTACGGTATGATTCTTACGGCAATCTTAGGAGTAGCAACCGGATTAATTGATACTCCGAAAGCGGTAGTGGGAGCAATACCGAGTTTAGAACCAACGTTCGGTGCGGCGTTAACGCACTTTGGAGATATTTTCACTGTTCAAATGGGGATTGTTATTATAACGTTCTTCTTTATCGATTTCTTTGATACAGCAGGTACGCTTGTAGCGGTTGCGAATCAAGCAGGATTAATGAAGAACAATAAATTACCACGTGCAGGAAAAGCGTTATTTGCAGATGCGATTGCAACTGTAATTGGTGCGATTTTAGGTACATCAACAACAACGTCTTACATTGAATCTTCTGCAGGGGTAGCGGCAGGTGGACGTTCTGGATTTACAGCAGTTGTAACAGCAGGATTCTTCTTGCTGGCACTATTCTTCTCGCCATTACTAAGTGTTGTAACACCAGCTGTAACGGCACCAGCATTAATTATTGTAGGAATCTTGATGGTTTCTTCCTTAGGGGAAATTGATTGGAAGAAATTTGAGATTGCAGTACCAGCATTCTTTACTATCATTTCAATGCCACTTACGTATAGTATCGCAACAGGAATTGCGATCGGGTTTATCTTCTATCCAATTACAATGGTAGTAAGTGGTCGACGTAAAGAGGTTCATCCGATTATGTATGTTATGGGTGTTTTATTCGTACTATATTTCATCTACGTTCGTAAATAAAAGGGGTTTTTGAAAGGTCTAGACTTAAGGGGGGTCTAGACCTTTTTTGCGTCTTCAGAAAATCTTAAGGATTTCCGAGCGTTTTTCTTCAGAAGTTTTCCTATAATAGAAGTTAGGGATTAAAAAAGTGATGGGGGAGATATTGTGGCAAATGAAACAATACTTGTCGTAGATGATGAAAAAGAAATTAGGAATCTTATTAAAATCTATTTAAAGAATGAAGGATATAAAGTATTGCAAGCAGGGGACGGCGAAGAAGGATTACGTTTACTAGAAGAAAACGAAGTACATCTAGTCGTATTAGATATTATGATGCCGAAAGTAGACGGCATTCATATGTGTATGAAAGTAAGGGAAGAAAAAGAAATGCCAATTATTATGCTTTCCGCGAAAACGCAAGATATGGATAAGATTTTAGGGTTAACAACGGGTGCAGATGATTACGTAACGAAACCATTTAATCCGTTAGAGTTAATCGCAAGGATAAAATCTCAGTTACGCCGTTATATGAAAATGAATGGTTTTTCTATTCAAAATGAGGACGAGTTAGAAATTGGAGAGATGAAAATCAACATCTCGACCCATAAAGTTATTGTAGAGGGAGAAGAAGTGAAGTTGACCCCGAGGGAATTTTCAATTCTAGAATTACTAGCCCGTAATCCGGGAATGGTCTTTAGTGCAGAGCAAATTTATGAAAAGGTTTGGAATGAACGATCTTTCCAGTCTGATAATACTGTAATGGTGCATATTCGGAAAGTACGTGAAAAGATTGAAGAGAATCCAAGGAAGCCTAGATATATAAAAACAGTATGGGGAGTGGGGTATAAGATTGAAAAAGATATTTAATCCATTTACTTATGTTAGGAAATTTCGAGAGTTAATCGGAAAGCTAGTGAAGAGTGTGAAACGGAGTGTGCGGATTCAACTTATTACTGCGTTCACTGCTTGTGCGTTATTAGGGATTTTGTCAGCGAAGGCAGCAGCGCCATTTTTTGAGAATGCGAATCGAGAGGCGACGATCGATTATCGGACTGGTATGGAACAAATTAACCAACAAGCACAAAGTGTGGCAAATAGTTCAGTTCATGAAAATAAATTAGAAGCTATATCAAGTATGATTGAAATAGAGAATCAAAATTTAGAACGAGACTCTAGAGCTTTAAAAGTATTGGTTACTGACGAGAGTGGTAAAGTTTTATATAAAACGAAGCAGGCACAAGAAGAACAAATTGATTTGCATAATACAATTCGTAATGCATCATCGTTTGCGATTAATTATATGAATGGTAGAAAAGAATTTGAAAGTACGAGAAAAGAATTTATAGCCTTTGCGCCTATTACAATAGAAGATAAGAATTTATACATGTTTGTTAGTGGGATTCCAGAAGGTGAAGTAATATATGATACGCAAGAAGGACCATTCCCATTTTTAATTGGTGTACTCGTATTCATTTTTTCTTTCTTCTATATAACAAAGAGAAAGATGAAGCAAATTGAAGCGATGGCAGAAGGTGTAAAGGAAATAGAAAAAGGTAATTTAGCGTACCGTATTGAGAAGAAAGGTGAAGACGAGATTGCGTCTTTAACTGAGAATATTAATAATATGGCAGAAGAGCTTATGAATAATATAGAAAAGGAACGTAAATTAGAGAAGCAAAAGAACGAACTTATTACGAATGTATCTCACGATTTACGTACACCACTTACTTCTATTATGGGTTACTTACGATTACTTCGAGATTCTAAATATGAAAATAAAGAACAACATGATGAGTATACGAGAATTGCTTTTGCGAAGTCGGAGCAGTTAAAGAATTTAATAGAAGATTTATTTGAGTATACGAAGTTAACAAATGAGCAAGTTATATTAGAAAAACAAGAGGTTTGTATAAATGAGTTACTCGAGCAATTAATAGAAGAGTTAGTACCGCAAGCAGAAGAGCATGGGCTTACGTTCGTTAAGAAGTTTCCTGAGGAACGTGCCTATGCAGCGATTGATTCGGAAAAGATGGTTCGTGTATTTGATAATTTATTAATGAACGCGATTAAGTATAGTAAAGATGATGGGGAGATAAAAGTTTCTCTTCAAAGGCAGCGCCGGGATATACAAATTGTAATTGCGAATCATAGTGAAGCGTTTACGAGAGAAGAGTTAGCGAGTTTGTTTGAACGTTTTTATAAGAAAGATCAATCTAGAAGTAGAGTAACAGAAGGATCGGGCCTTGGATTGGCGATTGCGAAAAGTATTGTTGAATTACAAGGTGGTAGTATTCGAGCTGAATATGAGGATGGTGTTATTCAGTTTATCGTCTCGTTGCCAATTATAGAAAGATAATAAACGAATAGAATGGTATATGATAAAAAGGCTTATTTTAAAAGGAATAAGCCTTTTTATATTTTTTTAGAAAAATATATTGACGATTAGAGATTAGAGGTGTAATATTATACGAGTCGCCGATGACAACAACGTCGAAAGCGACAAACGAAATAAAAAACTTAGTTGACATTAACTAACGAAGATGTTAACATAAGGAAGTCGCAAATGAGCGGCCAAGTAGTTCTTTGAAAACTGAACGAAACAAACAACGTGAAACGTCAATTTTTATTTTAGATGCTAGACAAACTAA
>NZ_JAQFPJ010000037.1:0-18581 GCF_027712065.1 Bacillus cereus group sp. BcHK124 | reverse complement strand
ATCGGAACCATCTTTTAAGTGCTTGATTTTTCAGGGCTTTTTTATTAAACTGTCCATTTTATAGGGTACAGTTCAAAAAACAAGAGTCTTTTTTATAATGTTCTCTATATAGAAGGAAAAGATTGGATAATAGTCGAAAAATATAATATAACTTCTGAAAAATGACTAAAATAATCCTATTTTGTCGAGAGAAAGGATACGAAGTATGAAAGAAATGTTACAGTTATTTCGCAACAAAGTGTATGCACGTTTTTTTCTAGCGAATATTTTAGAGCGACTCGGTTCTATGATTGCTGGAGTTTCTTTAATGTTTTATTTGCTAGATCAATATGGAAAACAACCAGTTTACGCAACGATGACACAAATTATGATGGCATTACCTGCATTAATCTTTTTTCTATTAGTAGGGACAGTAGTGGATCGTTTTGATAGACAGCGTATTTGTACGGTAAGTAACATATGCTGTTCGTTCTGTAATATTGGAATTCTAATTTCGCTTTATTACGGGATGATTATACTTGTCTTCATATTTTTATTTTTGGAAAATGCATGTATACAATTTTTCTCTCCATCAGAACAGTCGATGATACAGGGTGTAGTTGAATCAGACCAATACGGTGCAGCAGCAGGTGTGAATCAAATGGTAAATAGTTTGTATGCTTTGTTTGGTATAGGAATTGCAACGATGGTGTACTGGACTTTTGGAATTTACGGGAGCATTTTAGTAAATACGCTCACTTTTATTATGAGTGGTATTTTAATTCAAACGATCTCCATTCCAGAAAAAGTTCGTTTACCAAATGGGAGAACAAAATGGAAAGAAGTTAATTTGAAGATGTTAATAACAGAGTTTCAAGGAGGGATCAAGTATATATATCGAAATGAAACTTTAAAAAAATTACTTTTAGGATTTATCGTGTTTGGACTATTAAATGGTATTTTAAGCGTATCTACTACTTACATATTAAAATACAAATTGGCACCAGCAACTTATGAAAGTTTAGCGATGGTGGGCGGTGCAGTTGGAGGGATTTCATTACTAATTGGAAGTATAGTAGCAACAAGTGTAGGTAAGAAATATGCACCCAAACCTATTATTGTATTTGGTATGGCGGGCTCAGGGGTCTTTTTCGGTATGTGTTACTTTGTAAACCACGTATGGTCTTTTTACGTATGCATCGCTTTTGCGACATTCTTTTTACCGTTTATTAATGTTGCAATCATGGGCTGGATGTATGAAATTGTAGAAGAGTCATTCATGGGGCGTGTACAAAGCTTACTTAGTCCATTAACGACAGGATTCCAGCTTTTATCTCTCGGTGCGATAGCAATGTTATTCCCAAAATGGATTCGTGCAGATACATTGTATATTATTTTATTTGGTTTATTATTATTTGTTACATGTTTATATCAAGCTATTCTACCTAGTGGGCAAAAGCGAGTACATGCTGTAGCTGAAGAGATGTGATATATTTAGTTTTTGTTTCTGAATATTCTATCGAACGGTAAGGGGAAATCGTTATGTTGATGAGAATGGTTAAGTGGTGTGGGATTACTTGTTTACAACTAGTAGCTGCAATTTTATGTATAATCTGCCTAGGAGCGCTACCGCGTTTATTTAAGGGATTACAAATTGATTTAATCGGTTTTTGGAACACGATTGTATTTCTTGGAGGGAAGTTACTTCAACCGGGTGAAATTACATATGGATTTCGGGATTCAAGAAAATTATTTCCGCAAATATGGATTCATTATATTGAAACGATGATTGTATTTCTATCAGCTTTTTTACTATCTTTGCTTATAGCGTATATACTTGTTGTTTGGGTATTACAGCGTTCTCATATGAAACAGAAAATGTGGAACGGGATTTTTCTTACGCTTGAGAGTATACCAGATATATTACTTATTTTATTATCGCAACTTCTTGTCGTAATTATGTTTCAAAAAACAGGATTTATGCCGATCAAACTGGCTGGATTAGGGGAAGAAAGGATACGTTTGTTACCAATTATATGTCTTACAATACCAACAACATTATTGTTTATTAAACTATTGTTATTACGGTTTAAAGAAGAATTAGAGAAAGATTATAGTTTGTTTGCTAAAAGTAAAGGGCTTAGTTTAAGACATATTTTAACACATCATATTTCAAGAAATGTTTTGTTAACAACGATCTATTATGCAAAAACAAATATTTTATTTATGTTATCAAATCTATATATTATCGAATGGATTTTCAATACATATGGTATGTTTGTTTTTGTAAAAGAAAATTCGAAATTAGAAATATTTACGGTGAGTCTAGTAATATTATACGTACCGCTTTTTATACTATTTCGTTTATTACATACGTTCTTACAAAATGTTATAAAGGAGCGTGTGTAATATGTGGCAAGTTGTAAAAAGAGATGTGAGATTTTGGATAGGTACTACTTTTTTGAGTGTGCTAATGATTGTTAGTATTGGATATACGTTGTTTTTTGATGGGAATATTCGCGAACTTACGATGATGTATAACGAAAAAGGAGAATTAGAAGCAGCTCCATTTGCACCATCAAGTAAATTTTGGTTTGGAAGTGATGTGAAAGGTCGTGACCTTGTTCAATTAATAATAGAAGGTGCAAAATGGACAGTTGGAGCGAGTATAATTATAGCGATTTTACGAGTTATAGTTGGAGGGGGAATTGGTTTACTTCTTGGTATGTATGGTAAACGTTCTTTTCCAGTTATTTCATCCTTTTTTGATCCTTTTAGTATTGTACCGATGGTTATGATTTCTTATTTTATGTTAAATGAAGTATTAACGTTTGATAGTGGAGCAGAAGTTGTGCCGTTATATTTGCGGGTGTCATTTCAAATTATAGTTCTTGTATGTCTTGCTGTACCAACAGTGATGTTGTATGTAGCGCAAGAAGTAAAACGTATTAAGAAAGAAGAATTTATGTTGGCAGCTACTGTGCTCGGCGGGAGTAAGTGGCAGAGGTTGAAGCGCCATATATGGCCGCATATGTTACCATCGTTTCTTTTATTAGTAGCTCAACAATTTGTAAGTGTACTATTACTTCTTTTACATCTTGGATTACTTAAGTTGTTTTTTGGTGGAACGATATTATTTGGATTAGATGCAGATAGTGTAACAAAGGAATGGACAGGTCTAATTGGTCAAAATTTCCGTCACTTAACTACTCATACATGGATTGTACTTATACCGATTGCTTTTTACAGTATGACAATTCTCGCAGGAAATCTAGTTAGTAATAGTATGCAAGATGCGATTAAACTAGGAAATGTAAGAATGCCTAGGAGTAAGGATAAAGAAGTAAAGGAAGAGAAACAAGTACAATCTACTGTGAATGATTTTTCTTTCTATAGAGATATACAAAAATAAAAAAGATAGCTGAAGACAAATCGTTTTCAGCTATCTTTTTTGTTTATAGTGGAGGTAAATCAATCTTACCTTCTTCAAATAATTCTTTTATCATATGCTTCGTATAACCAGCTGCTTGACCAAATGTGATTTTTGCTGGCATTGGTGCTTCATTAGCATCTACAACTACATCGATAATACATGGTCTACTTTGTTTTACCGCACTTTCGAAAGCAGGAAGTAGTTCATCTAAATTTTCAACGCGGTATCCAATACCTCCGCACGCCTCCGCGTATTTTGCAAAATCAGGGTTTGTTAAGTCTGTACCAAATTCGATATTCCCCATAACTTCTTGTTCGAATTTGATCATGGCGATTTTATTATTGTTTAAAACGACGACAACGATTGGTAGTTTATATTTAACAGCTGTTACGAAATCGTTCATTGTCATTCCAAAACCACCGTCTCCACAAACCGCAAATACTTGTTTATCCGGGAAAGCAATTTTTCCAGCGAGTGCACCAGGTAAACCGCAGCCAAGAGTTGCAAGCCAGCTAGAAATGATAAATTGTTGATTTGTCATACGGAAGTGCCTTGCTGTCCATACTGTTACATTTCCGACATCGACTGATAATATTGCGTCATCTTGAGCTACGTGTTGCAGTGCATGCATAACGCGTTGTGGCTTAATAGGAGTAGAAGAATCGTCTTCTTGATTGTGTAATTTTTCTTCCCACTTTTTCATCATTTCTTGATGATGCTCTAAGAAGGAATGGTCCTCATGTTTTTCTACATTTCCAAGTAACCATTTTAATGTTTTATCAGCATCACCAGCTAAGCCGATATCTGTTACATACCGTTTTCCGATTTGGGCCGGATCGGTATCGATATGGAGTGTTTTTGCTTTTTCAGGTAAGAAACCAGTGAACGGATAGGAAGTACCAACCATAATTAAAGTATCTGCATGTTTCATTGCTTCATAAGAAGGTTTCGTGCCAATTAATCCTAATCCACCAATACAAAGAGGGTGTTCATCAGGAATAATTCCTTTAGCTGGCAATGTAAGTACGATTGGAGCACCAATATGTTCTGCCAATGCAAGTAAAGATTCTCTCGCATGTTTCGTACCTTTTCCAGCTAAAATCACAGGCTTTTTCGCTTCATTTATTGCGAGTTTCGCTGCATCTAAATCTTCTTTTTGCGGAAATAATTCAGGTAAAGTAAAAGAAGTGTTTGTAACACGAGCACCATTTTTTACTTCAAATTTTGGAACATCATCTGGAATCGTAAGAACAGATACACCTTTTTTCGTATAAGCCATTCGAATTGCTTGATTCACGACAGCTGGTAGTTGTTCTGCTGACATAATGCGCTGATTATAAACCGCGACATCATCGAACATTCTTTCCAAGTTTACTTCTTGGAAAAAATCCGTTCCGAGTAAATCAGTTTCTACTTGACCTGAAATTGCTAGCACAGGAGCCTTATCGAGTTTCGCATCATATAAACCATTTAATAAATGAATAGCTCCAGGTCCTGCAATTGCCATACAAACACCAAGTTTCCCTGTTAATTTCGCATAAGCAGCAGCTGCTAATGCGCCAGCCTCTTCGTGGCGAACTTGAATAAATTTGATTTTATCTTGTTTTTTTCTTAAAGCTTCAATAATAGAGTTGATAGAATCTCCAGGCATTCCGTATATGTGTTCTACTCCCCAGTCAATTAACAAATCAACTAGTGCTTCACCGGCCGTTTTCCCAAACATAATTGTTCCTCCTTATAGTAGGTAGATAACATTATGTTTTGGAGAAACAGGAAAAATATACAAATGATTATATTTTTAACTTTAATGATGGCCAGTAAATAGTGTAAATACTGTTATTAATAAAAATCCACTAGTTGCCCACATTAAAAATGTAAGGAAAGAAAGCTGTTTCTTTGCCTTCCAAAGCATTTCATGAATTGTAACATAGCCAAGGGAACCGATAGCACTCCCCATAATGAGTCCTTGTAAATGAAGCGCTTTTCCTTCCATTAAGATACCAAAAACCGTACCGGTACCGAGAATAAGAGAAAGTAATAAAGTTGTTAATAAAAATGAAATATATTTATGTTTTGTAAAGAGAAAGGGGATGATTAATGCTAAGCCTTCAGGAATATGGTGAACGACGATCGCTATTAAAAAAGGTATGGCAGAGTCAGCATGATTAATAAAAGCAGTACCTAAAGCAAATCCACTCGGCAAATTATGAATAAATATAGCAAAAGAGAGGAAAAGGAAAGTTTGCCATGCTTGTTGATCTTTTGTATGTATCATTGGATGGTGACAATAGTTATCTAATAAGCTCATAACTAAAATACCAATAGCTATACCAAGTATAGGTCCAATCATTTCATAGCTTGAAAATGTTTCAGGAATAATTTCAAGTAGTAAGAGTCCAAGCAAAATACCACCACATAATGCATATAAACGATGCATTTTTTCTTCAATTAGCTGGCGTGTAGCAATGCCAACAGCACCGCCTAATAATAAGCCACCAAATGAAAAAAATGTAACTATCATAGGAATCCATAATCGTTCCATCGTATCACACTCCGATTCTTCCACCTTATTTTTAGCTTACGAAAAGGAAAGTTAGATTAGTCCAAGTAATTATGTTTGATTATAGAGAAAAAACTAATAATTCGTTATAATTTATATATTAAATTTAAGTGTAAATATGAAATGAGGAAGAATTTTGCAATCAAAATGGAGTTTATCTGAATACGAAAATCCAAAACGATATGATATTGAAAATAAAAGTTTGTCAGATTTTCCGTTCTTACTATCATGGGCACAAAAACTAAATATACAAAATGAATGGATTCTAGATATTGCTTGTGGAACAGGAAGAATTACAATTCCATTTATAGAAAACGGATATCAAATGATCGGTGTAGATATACATAAAGGAATGCTTGCTGAAGCGAAGAGAAAAACTACGGATTGTAAGAAGGTAAAATGGTTACAACAAGACTGCTTACAATTGAACATTGAAGATACCATTTCGCTAGCATTTATGGTGGGGCATGGATTCCAGCATTTCCTTACAAATATTCATCAAAATCAATTATTAACATCTATTCATCATGTGTTAGCTGAGAATGGTATATTCATATTCGATACACGTTTCCCTTCAAAAGAAGAATTAATACAGCCATCTGCAGAAGAATATTGGACAACTATTAGTGATGAAAAGGGAAGAAAATGTGATTTATATACTGAAATGATATACGATTCAATTCAGCAAATACAGCATTACATAACAACAAGAAGGTTTTATGAGGACGATGTACTAGTAGAAGAACTGAAAACAACGATAGATCTTCGCTATACATACCCGCAGGAGTTAGAAAGATCATTAGTAGCGAATGGTTTTGAATTATTACATATATATAATGATTGGTAAGGCAATGAGTTAGGGGAAGATTGCTATTCTATGGTAGTAGTTTGCCGGAAGAAAAAATAGTATTATTTTAAAAGTATGAGTGTAAAAAGCCTTTAAGGAGAGAAAAAGATGTCTTGGTACTTAGATAATGTTTATGAAATAAATAAAGAAGCGCCCTATACATTCTATCTTCCTAGCTCAGAAGTGTTGGAGAAATTAAAGATTGGAGATTTGGTAAAGCTAATTTTTGTATCTAAAAATGAGGAAGAAGATGGATTTAATGGTGAAAGAATGTGGGTTGAAATCATTGAAAGAAATGAGAAGAAGTTTGTAGGGGAACTGAGCAATGAACCATATCGCTTAGATTTAAAAATAGGTGATAAAATTTCATTTGGAATTGAAAATATATGTGATACGGAATATAACGACCCATCTTCAAAAGATTGGGATTTTTATTTTGATACGAAGGTAATTGTTAGTAATGATGTACTTGAAAGAAGAGAATTTAACTTTATGCTTAAGGAGGATTCGAGAGAAGAAGGCGACTCTGGTTGGTCAATTTTAAGTGGCTATGAAAGTGATGACTATGTGAATGATCCTAAAAACTTTCAAATTATTTCAATTGGAGTCATATTGAATATAGATGATACTATTTTGAAATTTCTTGAGGAACCACCATTATGTGCATATGAAAGAAATGATGAAGGTAGATTCTATAAAATTGAAGACTACGATTGGGATGCATATTTAAATGGATAGAAAAATTTACTATGTTTTAAAGAAAAGTATATTTTGTTTCGGAATCGTATTTATGTTTTTATTAAGCGGATGTATTAGTTTTGGTAAAGAAACTACAGATACTATATACTTAATTCCTGAAGAGTACGAAGGGGATTTGATTGTTGTGTACAACGTACCTGGTGCTAAGTTGTTACCGAAGGAAGAGGAGTTTAGTATTGTCACTTTTGCAGCCGACGGGACTGCTTTGACATCTACAAAAAATATGAAATATGGCACGGTAAACGATTTATATTACACAGTAAATAAAGAAGGTCAGCGTACAAAAATTGATTCGAGCTGTATACACTTTGCTTCAACTGGAAGTAGAAGCGAAAATTCGTGGGAATTTCCAGTTGCAAACTTAGAAGTAACTCGTACAGCATGTTCTCAAAAATTTTCAGCCAATGGCAGAGAGGTACCAGAGAATCAAGAACATCCTGCTGAAAAGAAGATGAGAGATTTAATGCAGCATGTACAAGAACAGTATATGAATAAAGTGAAATAGTTATTATGTTAGATTGCAGAAATTTAAAGTGGTGGAAATTGAAGAGAGTAGTAGTAAATGGAGGGTTTTGTAATGCAACAAATTAAAAAAATAGGAAACTCATTTTGGTATATGACACCCGTTTCTGAAACAGATAGACCTATATTAGGAATGGTTGTTGGACAAGAAAAAACGTTAATGATTGATGCAGGGAATTCAGAAGAACATGCACAACTATTTTTAGAAATGTTAAAAGAAAAAAATGTATCGAATCCTGATTTTGTAGCACTAACGCATTGGCATTGGGATCATATTTTTGGATTATCTGTATTACAGAATGCATTAACTATTTCGCACGCTGAAACGAAAAAAGAAATGCAGTCAATAGTATCTTATGAATGGACAGATGAAGCGTTGGATGCACGCGTGAAAGAGGGTACTGAAATTGTATTTTGTGCGGATTGCATTAAAAAAGAGTTTGAAGAAAAAGCGAGAAATATTAAAATTATTCTTCCAACCTTAACGTTCCAGGATCAAATTGAATTAGACCTTGGTGGGGTGACATGTGTGTTAAAACATGTGGGCGGAGATCATGCACATGATTCAGTTGTTATTTACGTGAAAGAAGAAAAGATATTATTTTTAGGAGACTGTATATATGCAGATATCTTTTCTTCAAAGTGGAACTATACGACGAAAAGAACGTTTGCATTAATAGATGAATTAGAAAAATTTGATGCTGAAACCTATATCCTTTCTCATGGGACAGCTATAAATCGGGAGGAGTTTTTACAAGAAATGCGTTTACTAAAAACAGTAGGAACTTATACTGAAATACATAAAGGCGATGAAGGGAAGATAAAGGAAGCGTATAAACGAGACATAGATAGAGAATTAAATGAAGATGAATTAGAAACAATAACGTTTTTTGTAAATGGTTATGAAATGAATAATCTGTAAAATACAAATCTAATCAAATAGCATTAAATTACACAAAAAGAGTATTGAGAGTAAGTGCAATACTCTTTTTGAAATTAAATTTGAAGTTATGAAAAGTCATCAATAATCTCGACTACTTCAATTTCGCCATTAATGAGTAGCTCAGGGAGTTCGTTATTCACATTTCCTTTCCAATATTCTCTAGCTTGTTCCATTTTTTGAGAAAAAGGAATAGCATCTTCTTTCGGTAAAAGATTCCTGTCACCTTCAAAAGAATTTCCGATTACTCGTAGTTTAACAATCTGCAAAACTTCTCGATTGTAAGAATCAAATAATGCTTTCCATTTTAAAGCATCTTCATAGCTTTTAGCAGCATATAAACAAGACAATCTTGACGGATAATTAGGATATTCTTGCAGTCTAATCATTTCCACAATCGTTTCTCTAATGGCTCTAATTGTTTGATCCATGTAATTCATAACTACTGTAGCATTTTCATTCTTTATATGTAATTCTTCATTTGTATAATGCTCTTTTAAAATTTGCATAGAATCTTTACCACTAGAATTTAAATGTTCTCTTTCAAAAAAGAAGTGGAATAGGGTATTTGTTTGATTTTTATTAAATTGAATGATCTGTCCGATCTTCATTTTCTTCCTTGTTACGATATGATATACGAAAAATCCTTGTTCATTCATGGTTCTCCTCCTAGTAGTAATGTTTCAATGTAGTAATTCAACATTGAAATATATAAAACCTTTATAAGTAAAATTGAGAATTTGGGATGAAAGTAAAGGAAAAATATGAAAGCGTTTTAAATTTGTTCACAAAATGTTCACTTACGAAGGGGTTTCCAATATCGATATAATGACAAAGACTCAAAGAGAAAGGATGATGAATTTTGCCAACAACAAGAAAGGAAAACCTCCAATTTGGTATGATGATGTGCCTTGGGATGGTTATCGTAATGACGTTTTACAATTTACTAATGAATGGATCAGGAGGGCCAATTCATATTAAGGAGATAGCATTAGAACTACTAATTGCATTTATTATTGCACTATTAATTGAAATATGTATCGTTGGACCTTGTGCGAAAAAAATTGTCTTCGCGTTACCGTTTGATAAATCGAAGAAAGTAAATATTATTATTACGATGGCGACAGTTATGGTCATTGGAATGGTATTCTTTATGTCTTTTTACGGAATGGCTATGATGTATTTACATGGTGGACTGCAAGGAGACTCATTCGTTTCAATGTATTTCTCGATTTTTATTAAAAACTTCATTATGGCGTATCCATTACAATTAATTATTATGGGGCCACTTGTTCGTTTTTTATTTGGAAAGTTTGTTTTGAAGAATAAAGCGGTAAAAGTAGTGTGAATTGATTCTTATTATTTAATTATAAAAATTAAATAATGTAAATTCAATCTGTAGTACGTACAAAGAGGGTTGCAAATGCAACCTTCTTTGTACGTTTCTATAAGCTTTACCGTGCAAGGAATATGATATATATAAGAATATGTGCATTGATAGGATTATTGTTTGGATTGAACCAAATCAAAAAAGGATTGTACGTTTTGAGGGCTTGAAAAATTGTCAAATACAATAAAATCGTCTCCATGGTTCATAGTTATTTTTTTGATAAAGGGGATCGCAGACATCTCTAATACAACTCCATCCGTATGACTGAAATCTTCTATTTCAGTGTATTCGAATTCCCATTTTAGCCCTTTTCCAAACATGGCATCAGAGCAGAACAATAATTTTTTATTTGTAGCAGCTAAAATACCAGATCTGCTCATATAACCAAAATGTATTACGCAGTAGAGAGTAGAAAGAATATCTTCCTCACTGTTTAAGTGTTCTTTTATTGTTCCTAGATTCGCCTTCATGATCAGGCCTCCTTATTGTTGAAAGTAAAGTGTAAAGTTTTTATATCTATTTTATCATATATTAATCTTTTTTGATTTTACATCCTATAATCAAAAAATCCCTTTAGAATGGAAATAGGTAGTGCTGATTTTTATGTAAGGAATGAAAAGAGAGGGGGAAGCCTTCTAGTTTTTGTACAATAAAAAGCAAGGAGTAGTGGTGTATGTATGTGTACCATAATGCAAAGATATTTTAGTTAGAAGCGATGAAGTTCGCGGAACATGTTACAAAGAAAATTAGCTCAGCCTTTCTATGACAAATTCGTTGGTAGTTATAAGGAACTTTGAACTAAGAAAAGCCCCCACTCAATTAAGCTCGTTAAGAGGTACTAAGTGGGGGAGTCGACTATATAAGGTATTAATATGTTACTTCTCAAACCGCAAATGAACAAACTTCAACATCTTTATGAAGTTTACAATTCGTATCATTATACGCGTACTTCCATCCCAACCTTTATTTGTAGGTATATTTTTAAAGAAAGGGGAGCAGCTTAATACTTTTATGTTTGGAGACCATTTTTCTAATGTCTTTGGATTATTTATATAAAAATACATTAGAGCGCCATTATTACCAGATTTTTTTACTGTAGCATTTGAAAGATTTAGGGCAAATTTTGATTCAGCGTCAAAGTATAACTCGCCTCCAGGAAAACGTTTTGACATAGCGACTACAATCTTTTTTAAATCTTCTTCTTTAAAGTAATAAAACACGCCTGCTGATATGAACAGAATACCGTCATTTGGATCATATTTTATATCGTCAAACCAAGAAGTATCAAAAAATGATTTAGCTATACTAGTATTCCTCGATGTATCTTCAATTAAAGTTTTGCGAAAGGAAATGGCATCGGGCAAATCTAGATTATACCAATGTATCGTTCCATTATCAATTCTAGAAAAAGTAGTGTCTAGTCCAGAACCGATATTTACTATAGTAGCATTAGGGTGTTTTGTTATGAATTGTTTTATCGTATCGTCAATTTTTCGTGCACGGGTAATGTAAGTAATACATCCGTATTCGCCAAATGTATTTTCTATTGTTGAAAAGTCAAAATCAAATTCTTTAATAATTCGAATTGCTTCTGTATCATCTAAAATATTCTTATTTTTCTCACTACCATATGCCCTTCCCCATAGTGGAATAAGCATCGTACCTTGTACGGATTGTAAATCTAATTCTTTAACCATGAAACATCCTCCGTTTAGTAATAAACAATATATTTAGTTGTTATTTAACATTTTTGAGAGCATTGTATTTGTTTTATATAGTCCGTAAGTTAAATCCCGCTGATCTTCTTCACTTAGTTTTTCAAGATTGTGAGTGAAATTATTATATATTTGTTTCCATTTCTCATAATGTACTTTTTTAGCTTTTTCTGTCAGAGAAATTAATATGGCTCTTTTGTCTACCGTATCTTGCTTTTTTACAATGTACCCGTTTTGTTCTAAGTTACGTACTGTTACACTTAATTGCTGTTTAGGTATGTTTAAATAACTAGCAATCATTTTTAAATTTACAGGCACCTTTTGCTGGGCGATATACTCTACTACGTGTTGCTCTAAATGTGTAAATTCAGAGGATTTCTCCGATAGTAATTTGAAAGTACCCGACATATTTAATAATAAATTCATGTATTCATTTAATAATTCATTTTGGGTCATTGTTTCACTTCCTTTATGCATTTAGTAAATATTTTATTACTATTTTTATTGTTAATCAAGCATTTCAATTAATAATAGTAAACGTGTTTTTACTATAATTCGTTTTTGAAACTAAATGAATTAAAATAAAAGAGCATAAGGGATGCTTTTAGGGGAGAAGAATATAAACGGAAACAAAATATTACTAAATACATATAACTAATGAATTCAATGTCTTTTTTAGTTATTATGTTGTAAATCATTTTATGATAAAATCTTTTACATAATTTAATAAAGGGGTAGTATTCTATGGGTTATTTTTCAAATGGTTTATTAGTTTTGTTTGTGCTAATCGTATGCAGTTGTATAATTTTTGGTTAATAATATAATGAGAGTCTTATATAAAGGAAGTTATCTCTAGTGAGATAACTTCTTTTTATTTTATATTGAGAAGGAATTCTATCTTTCTTATTGAAGTTTGTTCTAGTTATTTTCACGTCAATCGCAATTTTCATAAGGGGAATTTTATGGAACATTAACAAACTATAGAATAGGGAGTATTTACATGGAAAATAGTATACGCTACACAAGTGAACATCCTACAGATTTTAATGGATTATTAGCCTTATACGAATCTTTAGGATGGAATTCTCTTAAATTAACGGTGGATGAATTGGAACAAATGTGTAGACAAAGTTGGTATGCGATATATGCTTTTGATGATAAGAAGCTAGTAGGGATGGGGCGTATTATATCAGATGGTGTAATAACAGGCATTATTTGTGGTGTTTGTGTATTGCCAGAGTATCAGTCCATTGGTATTGGAAAAGAAATAGTAGAACGATTAATCCATCACTGCGAACAAAACAAGGTTATTCCTCAACTTATGTGTGTGGAAAAGTTGCAATCTTATTATGAATCTATAGGGTTTCAGGCATTTTCTGTTGGAATGAAAAAACATATTATAAGATAGTAGAGCTTTATATTTCCAGTTTACTCGTACATATTTTCACACTTCAGGATAAAGGAGAGTTGCTATATGGAGATTGCAAAAGGGGTAGAAATGTTACAACTTGAGTTTCAAGAATTTATAATTCACCCAATTCTTTTATGGGATGATGAAATGGAAGTTTTTAATAGATACTGGTTTCCCTGGACAATTTGAAGATATTCAAGTAGAGATGGAGAGAGTTGGGGTATCTTTTGATAAGCTAAAAGTTGTGATTTTAACGCATCAGGATATAGATCATATAGGTAGCCTTCCTGAATTATTGGAGAAAGGTGTAAGCGATATTAAAGTTTATGCACACGAGCTAGATAAACCATATATTGAAGGGGAGTTTCCTTTATTGAAGGATGGACAAATAAAGAGTCCACCAAGTGGAAAAGTAAGTGATACTGTGATTGACGGGCAAGAACTTCCATATTGCGGTGGGATACTAATTCTACATACTCCAGGGCATATTAGTTTATATTTGAAACAAAGTAAAACTCTTATTGCAGGAGACTCGCTGTATAGTGTGAATGGAAAGTTAGGAGGAATTCACGCCCCAACAACTTTAAATATTAAAGAAGCACAGCAGTCTTTGAAGAAGTATTTAAATTTAGAAATTAAAACGGTAGTTTGTTATCACGGGGGATTATGTAAGGAGAATATATATGAACAAATTCAAAAATTATAGAAGATGAAGATAAGTATAAGTTGGTTAATTAATGCTAAAGTATAATCTGATTATTAGTATATAAAAGAGCATGTTTGAAAAAATTCAAACATGCTTTTTTATTAAAGGAAATCTGTTTAATATGAATGACCTAATCCGTTCCAATAAAAAGAAACAATTTCTTGTGCTAATTCATCTATATTTGTAAGAATAGGATTGTGATTCTCATCTTTAAAATTCCCAATTGATAATAAAGATACGAATGCATGAGCCACAAACTTAGCGTTCCCTTTTGGGATTTCTCCAATTTGCATCGCGTTATCGAGTGCTTTTTCTAATACTTCATACATGTTGTCTTCAGCATGTTTTAATTGTTTTAATTGTTCTTCAGATAACGATAGCTTTGCATCTTTCATAAAATTCTTCATATCAATATCCATTGTTGCATGTAAGTAGACTTTAGCAAAGTCCAATAATCTTTCTTTTAAAGTCTTATTTATAGAAAGGATTTGAGTCATATTCTCGCGTATACGTACCATCATTTGAATCATAGTAGCGGTAAATAAATCTGCTTTTGTTGAATAGTAATAGTAGACGGTTGCTTTCGTAACACCACAAACTTTTGCGACTTCATCCATGGAAACGACTTGATAATTTTGAGTAAGAAATAGCCGAGTTGCCACTTCCAAAATGGTTTCTTTTGTAGATTTTGTATTTTTATTTTGACGAGGCCTTCCAAGAGGACGTTGTTTTTGTTCCAAATCTATTCGCTCCTGACATGTATTGTTAAGTTAATTATAACACAAATTTTTATTCATCCTTGATTAATTAACCGACCGGTATATATAATTAATAGTGGAAGAGAAAAGGAAGGTGGGTTTTTATGAAAAAGCACCCGTTACATATGTTAGGGAGGCTTGTAGCAGGGAAGCATACACAATGGATAACTTTATCGGTATGGATTCTTATTACATTAGTACTTTCATTTACGTTACCACAAGTAAACAGTACGAAAGAACCGAATCCGAAAAATTTACCTGAAACAGCTATGTCGCAGCAAGCGGAAGCACTTATGAAAAAAGAGTTTCCGAATAATGCAGGGAATCCTTTATTAGTAGTATGGTATAGAGATGGTGGATTACAGTCGCAGGATTATAAACTCATACAAGACGTTTATAAAGAGTTAAAAGCTAGTCCTTTAAAGGAACAATCAACGTTACCACCATTTGATACAATCCCGGAACAAGTATTATCAAAAAGTGCATCAAAAGATGGTACATCATTTGTTACACCAGTATTCTTTAACAAGTCAGCTGGAACAGATATATTAAAAGGAAATCTTGTTGATTTAAGAAAGATAGTGAATAGTAAGGTGGATGTAGATCCATTTAAACAAAAAATAAGTGATTCTGGATTACATGTTCGATTATCTGGACCAGTAGGCATTCAAACAGATGCAGTTAGTTTGTTTAGTCAAGCAGATGTGAAATTGTTAGTTGCTACTGTATTACTCGTATTAGTCCTATTAATTTTGCTATACCGTTCACCAATTTTAGCAATTTTACCTTTACTTGTTGTTGGCTTTGCATACGGTATTATTAGTCCTACACTCGGTTTTTTAGCTGATCACGGATGGATTAAAGTCGATGCCCAAGCGATATCAATCATGACAGTGTTATTGTTTGGTGCTGGAACGGACTATTGCTTATTTTTAATTTCAAGATATCGGGAGTACTTGTTAGAAGAAGAAAGCAAATATAAGGCGTTGCAACTTGCAATTAAAGCTTCGGGCGGGGCAATAATAATGAGTGCATTAACTGTTGTACTTGGATTAGGAACATTATTACTTGCTCATTATGGTGCCTTTCATCGGTTTGCAGTGCCATTTAGTGTAGCTGTATTCATAATGGGAATTGCTGCTTTAACAATTTTACCAGCGTTATTATTAATTTTCGGTAGAGCTGCATTCTTCCCGTTTGTACCGAGAACAACTTCGATGAATGAGGAATTAGCAAGAAGGAAAAAGAAAGTAGTAAAAGTAAAAAAATCAAAAGGTGCCTTTAGTAAAAAACTTGGAGATGTTGTAGTACGTAGACCGTGGACAATCATTATGCTTACTGTATTTGTATTAGGTGGATTGGCATCATTTGTACCACGTATTCAATACACGTATGACTTATTAGAATCGTTTCCAAAGGATATGCCTTCACGCGAAGGGTTTACGTTAATTAGTGCTCATTTTTCAGCTGGTGAACTAGCGCCAGTAAAAGTTGTTGTTGATACGAAAGGAAAAGAGCTTTCTATGAAACAAGAACTAGAGAAATTCTCTTTCGTAAAAACAGTGAAAGAGCCAAAAGAGGGGAAAGAAAATAAGCAAATTAAAATGTATGAGGTTTCTTTAGCTGAAAATCCATACTCAATTGAAGCGTTAGACCAAATCCCTAAATTGAAAACCCATGTAGAAAAAGTATTAAAAGATGCTGGGGTTACCAAAGCTGAAGATCAACTATGGATTGGCGGAGAAACAGCTTCATTATATGATACAAAGCAAATTACAGAACGTGATGAAGCGGTTATTATTCCAGTAATGATTAGTATTATAGCTTTATTATTACTTGTTTACTTACGATCAATTGTCGCGATGATTTATTTAATTGTAACAGTTGTTTTATCATTTTTCTCTGCATTAGGAGCAGGATGGATATTACTTCACTTCGGTATGGGAGCACCGGCCATTCAAGGCGCAATACCGTTATACGCATTTGTATTTCTAGTTGCTTTAGGTGAAGATTATAATATCTTTATGGTTTCAGAAATATGGAAAAATAGAAAGACACAAAATCATTTGGATGCAGTAAAAAATGGCGTTATACAAACAGGTAGTGTCATTACATCCGCAGGTTTAATTTTAGCAGGGACTTTTGCGGTATTAGGTACACTTCCAATTCAAGTTCTTGTTCAATTTGGTATTGTAACTGCAATTGGTGTATTACTAGATACGTTTATTGTAAGACCATTACTTGTACCAGCAATTACAGTCGTTTTAGGTCGCTTTTCTTTTTGGCCAGGGAAACTTTCGAGAAAGAGTGAAGAGATACAAAAAGTGGATGCATAGTTGAAAAAGCCAAGGATATTTTCCTGGGCTTTTTTCAATGTAATTAATTTTTTGAAGTCAAATCATCAGATGTAGTATGATCAGCATCTTCAATAGCAGTTTCTGGCATTCCATATAAGCCGTTCATTGCTTGTTCTTCGATATTAAGATTTGCAGTATTATTATTTTGAATAGGTGTAGCGTTTTCGGTAACATTTTCTTTTTTATTTACATTTTTGTTATTCATGTATGAATCCTCCAAATTTCATTTGATTTATTTATAGTATGTGGATAGGTTTCCATAAATATGTGAATGGATTCTTATAGATGTTATATAATTAAATAAACAATTAGTGTGAAATGTAAACTGTTAGGAGTGAACAATTATGGTGAAAGCAAGGAAATTAGCCTTCTAAAATAAAAAGAAAATTTTAGGAGGCTATTAAAATGAAGTTTCATGTAATTGACAGAGAAAAATGGAATAGAGAGCAGTATTTTGAACATTATCTAAAGTTGAAATGTACATTTAGTATGACTGTGCATATTGATATCACAAGGTTATTAAAGGAATTACATCAAAAGGGAATAAAATTTTATCCCGTTTTTATATACTTAATTTCTAAAGTAGTAAATAATCATAAAGAATTTCGAACATCTTTTAATGAGGAAGGAGCTTTAGGATATTGGGAGGAAATGATCCCAAGTTATACAATCTTCCATAAAGATAATAAATCTTTTTCAAGTATATGGACGGATTATTCTAGTGATTTTCACATTTTCTATAGAAACTATCAAGAGGATATGAGGTTGTATACTAATGTTCATGGTCTCTTCACGAAAGAAAACATTCCTCCCAATGTTTTTCCGATTTCTAGCATACCTTGGGCTAGTTTTACTGGATTTAATCTAAATATTAATAATGAGGGTGATTTTCTATTACCAATTATAACTTGTGGGAAATATTTTAACGAAGAGAATAAGGTTATGTTACCAGTTTCATTGCAAGTACATCATTCGGTTTGTGATGGGTATCATGCGAGTCGATTCCTAGAGGATTTACAGCAACTAATTAGTAATTGTAACAAATGGCTTAAGTAATTTTTATTTTTTAATGAGAATAAGTTTTGATATTTAATAGATAAAGTAGAAAATAAAAAGAAGAGCATCTGTGAAGTGACCCCTAAAAGTTAGACACGGTTATTTCATTAGGCAGCTTGATCCAAATGAGTCCGGTATTGTACCGGGC
>NZ_JAQFPJ010000036.1:0-24325 GCF_027712065.1 Bacillus cereus group sp. BcHK124 | reverse complement strand
CTGTTGCTCCTGTTGCTCCTGTTGCTCCTGTTGCTCCTGTTGCTCCTGTTGCTCCTGTTGCTCCTGTTGCTCCTGTTACTCCTGTTGCTCCTGTTGCTCCTGTTGCTCCTGTTGCTCCTGTTGCTCCTGTTGGAATATAAATTGGCGGAAGAACCGGAAAAGTAGGTCCAATATTCTCTGGTCTTACCATCCCTTTATTCAAAGATAATTTTTCATTACTGTTCAATTTACTACCTCATTCCACATTTTGTTTACTGATTAACAAAATAAAACCTCTATCATTTTAGTAAAATTCCATAACTACATTTTCATACTCAAATGATTTTACACAAAGTAAACTTTTTACCGTTACTATAACTAGTAGTATTAATATAATAAAATGATAGTTCCATTCCCAAATACTAAATCGCTACTATTAAACTCTTCGACTCCACTTTCCGGATCTATCTTTTCACCCGAAATATCAACTTCAAATTATAATAATAATTTAATAATCAATTTAATTGCTGGTAATACAATTTCACTTCAACTATTCGGCGTATTATCCATAGTTAATTTAGTTGGGGGTGGTTCAACAGGTGCCTCTTTAACAATTATACGAATCGATTAAAAAATGATTCGTTCTTTTTTATAATAATCATTCTTAAATGCTAAAATAGTAACTATTACATCATTCCTTAAGCTTATATATTAATAACTTCACGACAGTGATTTTGCAATAAGAAACACTTTGTACTATATTCATAGTACAAAGTATCTATACTAAATTTTCCGTATATACATTATCAATTTACACTGCTCTCTGCCAATGTTACATTAAAGGTGAAAGTAGTTTCTCAAATGCGAACCATCTCAATACGTATATGAGAAACAAACTCCAATCCTATACGCGAGAGCAATACTATGTTGACACTCAAACGAGTGTCCTTTTTTATGAATTTCAAAAATAAAACCATCTTTTATAGATGGTTTATCAACGCACTTTTCTTTACATTCTTCATGCAATAGTAATTTTATATAATCGGATAATATATGGTCATACTTAACCTAGTTAGCGTTCTTCCGAAATTATGATAAGAGTGTGATCTATCCGCCTTAAAGCGAATTGAATCCCCACTATTTAATTTATATTGACAATCATTTATTTCAATTGTCAATTCCCCTTCAAACACCGTTATAAATTCTTCGGTCCCTTCTTTATGGCCTTCCGAACTTAATTTTCCTTCAGTTTCAATTTCAACTGTATAGATTTCAAAGTTCCTATCATCTTGAAAAGGAAAAGATGGATACACTTTATATCTCCCATTGTCTTCTAATAATGCTTGAACATCACTTCGTAAAACGACTTTCGTATCCGGTTGGGGATTATTAATTAAAGAAGTAAAAGACACTTTCAACCCATTAGCTATTTTCCATATCGTTGTTAATGTTGGACTTGACTCTCCACGTTCAATTTGTCCAATCATTGTTTTACTCACACCTGTTAATTGGGCAACTTTTTCTAAACTTAATTTTTCTTTCTCTCGTATTGTTTTTAAATTTTTTGCCAGAATAAGTTGAATTTCTTCCATAAGAAACACTCCTAAACTATATACAATATAACGACCGTTATGTATAATAAAAAGCACACGTTATATTGTTATTTTCGGTCATTATAACATACACCAAATAATTAGGGGGTTTTGAAATGCCTATATTTTCTTTTTTGTTATTTGTTATTATATGTAGCTTCACACCCGGTCCTAACAATTTCTTAGCTATGACATACGCCAATCAACATGGTTTAAAAAAGAGTATGCAATTTTGCTTTGGAGTAGCTTTCGGTTTTTTCATCCTCACTTCATTATGTAGCTTCTTTAATATTGTACTAATTAATATCCTACCTATAATTGAATTCCCTTTAAAAATTTTAGGTGTAGCATACATGCTATATTTAGCCTTTAAAATACTCACTAGTAAAACTAGTGCAGATCCAGATGAAAAACATAATAAAAACTTATTTACAGTCGGGATTTTTCTTCAATTTGTTAATCCTAAAGGGATACTATTCGGGCTGACTGTAGTGTCAACTTTTATTCTCCCTTACTATAATTCATATTCAAGTTTTCTACTCTTCTCATTATTTCTAGGTGTAGTCGGGTTAATGAGTACATTCAGTTGGAGCTTATTTGGTTCTATGTTCCAAAAACTTTTATTAAAACATACTACATCATTTAACATCATTATGGCTGTCTTATTAGTTTTTAGTGCTATTTCAATAGTAATTAATTAAATTCAAATTCTCATTTTTTTCTTTTTAAATATATGTTTTGTAAATATACTTGAAATTTCCGGTGAACCTCTGACTTACATGTATTACTTATTATGTATTAAAACAGAAATCTTCTATATCTAATCATATTTATACGAGGTAACATTATAAAAAGAGGAATACTCATAATAAGTAATCCTCTTTTTATGTCCTATCGTTTTTAAAAATTTCTGTTCTACTAAACTAGAATTTCACTTAATTTCATACCACCAACCTTTCCGATCAAGGTAATCCGCCATCCCTTTAAGTTGCAGTATTTATGACTTTAAACTACTTATTTCAAAATCTTTTTATTATAATACAGAAAAATGCGTTATAATATAAGTTACTGGTCTCAAGGAGGAGTTTAATGACTGATAAATATAAATTTTTGATACTCATTGTTACAGCATTTTTTTCTTTCTTTTCTTTAATAAAAGATTTCCGTAACACTTCAAAAAGTTTCTTTTGGGGGAGCTTCGCAATCCTAACAAGCTTTATATTATTATTAACTCACACTTTAGAATTAACTCCAATACTTATCTATTCAGCACAGATGGCTCTTGAGATTATTACAATTCCACGTAAATTAATTCTTCCATCTGTCACTGAAGCTGCTAGTTTTTGCTAACAATTCGTATATATATAAAAGTTTCAACTCTACATTTCTAAGTATCTTTTCAAATATAATAGTGCGGTGTCTCCTTTCTAGAGAAACCGCACTATATTAAATTTCAAACTGACTAGTATAAAAATCTCATACATCGCTGTTTTTTTCATTGAGTTTGTTTTGTGTAAAAGAAAAAGCACCCAACTGGTTGCTTTTTCTAGAATCATCTTTTTCTTCTGCTTCTTTTTACTTCCTTTATTTCTCCCTGCTTAACTAGTTTTTCAATATATAAATGTACTAGCTTATAAACACACTCTCTTCGTTAATTTTCCTGATCTTCTTGATTTTTCATTCTGACGCACAATGCTTTGTAGCTTTTTAGCTCCTTCACCACAAGTCTTCGCATTTCCTTTTCACCGATATCCTCAAAAAATGAAAATTGATTCATACGATACGGTTCCCCTCCGTTGGATTTACTCTATTGAACTTTTACTTCATTTCAAAATTCTCCGTTTCAGATGAACCACTAGACACATACACCATATACTAAGTTAAGTACTTCCTAGGAAAGAAGGTGAAAGTTATGCCATCTATTGTCGGAAATATGGTTGCACAAAATAGTAACGGTTCTTTCAACTTAGGTGATTTTTATAATGTTTCTCCAAAAGAAAATACAAAAGCTTATAATGGTTCAGGTGCATCTAATGTTGCTTTTGTGCTTAATACATTTAACGGTGTTAGTGCAACCAACACATTTGATTCTGATGTTGCCGACCAAAGTCAAGTTGGAACAGCCTAAACTTATTTATTTCTTCTACTTCCGAATAAAAGCCAATATCACGTTAATAATGTATATATTGTTTCTGTTTCCCCTTCATACCCGAAGGCTTATCAGTTAGCTTTTGCTAGCTGTCCTTTTTAAATACGGGCTGCACACGTATTCAGCTTATAAATTAAGCCTTGTGAGCTGCCACCTTTTAAAGGAACACATTTAAATATATGCTCCTTTTATTCAATGTTTTTTCACGATCATGCAGAATAAAACATAAGGTATATGGTAATTCAGTGCTCATAAAATCTATTTTTTCTAAGAGTTTATCCATTTGCAAGCTCTTTTTTTCTTTGCAAATGACTCTTTTATTTTTAAATTTGTATTATTTTAAATTATCTATTCTACTTCTCTTTTCTTGTTCATATACCAAGTCTTTTATTCATAAGCTAAAAGTACTTGACATAACTGAATGGAGGCTAATAATGTCTTTTTCAAATATTATTAAATACGGACGCGTTCCCCTCTTTAATTCTAACTTCCCTTTGATTTTATTTTGGAGTCAAAAAAGTGGCTGTACCTCTCTTGCACATTGGTTTTTTTATCAAATAAATTTATTTAAAGAAGCAATAAAATACGATTCTTTCATCCATAATTATGAAAATGAAATATACAAAAACTCCTCGGACTACTTTATTGAACTAGCTGCAGCTTTAAATACAAACGGAAAAGATACCTATAAATTAGTGAGGAACCCCTATATAAGAGCTGTAAGTTCATTTTTTTCACTAATTGCCCCCCCTTACATAGAAAACCCAGCATGGAATCCTATTCGGAATTTTTATTATGGTAATGAATTTTGTAATAAACCTATTTCATTTAAAATCTTTCTCTACTACTTAAAAGAGCAAATGATAGATTTAGAACAAGTAGATCCACATTTAATGCAGCAATATGAACCAGGTGAGGAAGAGTTTGTTACAAAGTATATCTACCTTGAAAATTTCTCTACTGAAATTGAGCACTTAGAACAAACATATCAATTAAAAACTTCTCCTTTACACATACTAACCAAATCATGGCATCATCAGAAAGACAGGGCGATTTTTAGAGGTAATTTTGCAGATGCTGATATTACCGATCCTTTATTCCCACGCCTCCCAACATACGATAGCTTTTATGACTATGAAACTATCCAATTAGTACAGGATATTTTTAATAAAGATTTTAGCACGTACAATTACCCATTAACTTCTTTAAAAAATATATGATTTTCTAATTGTAGTTTCATATATTATAGAGAAACTTAGATTCACCTATTAAAGTTTCCTCACAAGGTGAAACTTTAATCAGTGGGGGGTTTTGTTCATCCCCACCTAACTTCTTTGCTTCCGCTGAATTTTGAGGTGGGGGTCTTACTGCCTGTTAATGCGGGATAAAACTCTCGTAGTAAGTTGGGACACTGGAAACAGTGTCTTTTTTTAATAAATCATTAAAACATTTAAATAGAACGTGAAATACTCATTAAGGTTGCCACCATTTGTATGTTTTACTTTGTATGCAAGAAAGACGCAGTTAAAACATTTAGTGAACGAATATTTAGATAGTAATGTTTACAAATATAAAAATGCGGTTTCTCCTTTCTAGAGAAACCGCACCCTATCAAAAATTCTTATTAAATTTTAAACTGACTCGTATACAGATCAAAGTAAAATCCTCTATCTTCCATGAGAGATTCATGGTTCCCTTTTTCCAAAATACTTCCATCTTTTATAACAAGGATTTGATCTGCTTTTTCAATCGTTTTCAGTCGATGAGCGATTACGAAACTTGTTCGACCTCTCATTAAATTGTTTAGTCCTTCTTGTATTTGTAATTCTGTTCTCGTATCAATATTAGATGTTGCTTCGTCGAGAATTAATATATCTGCATCTGCTAAAATTGCCCGTGCAATCGCAAGAAGTTGTTTTTGTCCTTGACTTAAATTCGATCCTTCTGAAGCAATTTTCGTTTCATATTGATTCGGTAAATGTTTTATAAAAGAATGTGCAGATGCTGCCTTAGCTGCATTGATTACCTCTTCATCACTAGCATCTAATCGACCATAACGTATATTATCCATAATCGTCCCAGCAAATAAATACGTATCTTGTAAAACTACTCCTATTTTACTTCGCAACGAATTCATATCATATTCTTTTATGTTTTTTCCATCAATATGAATTTGCCCTTGCTGTATATCGTAAAAGCGCGTTAGCAAATTAATGATTGTTGTTTTGCCCGATCCAGTTGGACCTACTAAAGCAATTGTCTCCCCTGGCCGCGCTTTAAAACTCACTTCTTTTAAAATCGTTTTATTTTCCTCATACCCAAATGAAACATTCTCGAGTGCAACATGTCCTTGTAAATTTTGTACAACGAATGCATCTTTTTTATTTTTGATTTCCGGTACTTCATCCATAATTTCAAAGACACGTTCCCCACCAGCCACTGCCGCTTGAATCGTATTCATTAAAGTTGCGAATTGACTGAGTGGTCTTGAGAATTGACGAGAATAATTAATAAATGCTGCAATGACACCTACTGTTGTCATTCCATTTAAAACCATTACTGACCCAGTCCCAATTACAAGTCCCATACCTAAGTTGTTAATAAAGTTCATACTCGGAAAAATAAAAGCTGAAAATGTATCCGCCTTCGTTGCAGAAACTCTTAGCTGTTCATTAATTTTATTGAAATTTTGTACGGTTTCTTTTTCTTTCCCATATAACGTTGTAACATCCGCACCTGTTATAGCTTCCTCAATAAATCCATTTAACTCTCCTAAATCTTTTTGACGCTTTGCAAAGTTTTTACCACTATAAGCAACTAGTTTTTTTGTAACGAAAAACATAATAGGTACTGTAATTAAAGTAACAATCGCTAAAATCCAATCTAATGCAAACATCGCAATCGTCACACCTATAAAAGTTAGCGCTGATGAAATAATTTGTACAACACTTTGTGTCAACGCTTGATTCAAATTATCTATATCATTTGTTACACGACTCATCAAATCCCCTTGAGAACGTACATCAAAGAACCGTAAAGAAAGCGTTTGGATTTTCTCAAAAATATCTTGTCGTATTTTTTGTATCGTTTTTAATGCAACATTAACCATTACAAATGTTTGTAACCAAGTTAATAATACTGTTACACCATAAATCGCGATAAGTATCAAACACATTCTGGCCGTACCGCTTAAATCTTTCAGTACAATATATTGATCGATAATTACTCCCATTAAATACGGACCTAATAACCCAAGTAACGTCGTAACAAACACTAAGAATATAACGAACGTAAGGGCAGCCTTTTGGTAGCCCATATAGTTCCATACTCTCATCACAGTTCCTTTCGTATTTTTAGCCTTCCCCATCTTTGGTGCGTTACGCCCACCTTTATTAGCAAATTGTCCTTGAAAATTACGCATGTTCTTTCCCACCTTCTTTATATAAATTACCACCTTGGGAAAGATAGATTTCTTTATATACCTCACATTGTTCTAACAGTTCTTCATGTGTACCATCACCAACTAATTCACCGTTATCTAAAACGAGAATTTTATCAGCATCTATTATAGATGAGATTTTAGAAGCGATTAATAATGTTGTTGTTCCTTTATATTCTGTTCTTAATGCCGATTGAATGTTAGATTCTGATTTTGCATCCACTGCTGATGTAGAATCATCTAATATAAGAATGGATGGCTTTCTCACAAGCGCCCTTGCAATTGATACACGTTGTTTTTGGCCACCTGACAAATTCGTCGCACCTTGTGTTAAATGATATTGATATGAACCTTCCAGCTTGTTAATAAACTCAGTCGCACAAGCTGATGAAGCTGCTACTTCCAATTCGTCATTCGATGCATCTTCTTTACCGTAACGTAAATTCTCTTCTATGCTACCTGAAAACAACAATGCCTTTTGAGGTACAAACCCAATTGAAGCACGAAGTTTTTGTAAATCATACGCCTTAACATTTATTCCATCAATGCATATTTCCCCTTGATCAACATCGTATAAACGCGGTAATAGTTTTGCTAAAGTAGATTTACCACTCCCTGTAGAACCAATAATCCCTATTTTTCCACCTTTTTGTATGCTAAACGAAATATCTTTTAAAACGTATTCATTATTTTTCGTATAGCTATAACTAACATTTTTAAAGTCAATTTGTCCCTCAATTCGCTTAGGTGCAAGCGCATTTTTTGGAGTCGTAATATCAACGTCAGTATTTAAAACTTGCTGTACACGATCCGCTGACGGAAATGCTCGCGCGATTTGCATAAATACCATACTTATAGACATAAGTGACATTAAAATAATATTCAAATAGTTTATAAAAGCTAATATAGCCCCTACTTGAAGAGTTCCATTAAATACTTTTTCTCCACCAATCCATAATGTTGCGACAATCCCGCCGCTTACAACTAACATAATGATTGGCATCATTAAGGAAATGAGCTGCACCGCTCGAATATTTATCTTCGTTAAATTTGTATTAACATTTCCAAACTGATTAATTTCATATTTTTGTCTTACATACGCTTTAATCACACGTACTCCAGATAAATTTTCTTGTAACTTTGTATTCACTTTATCTAATGCTTCTTGCACTTTTCTGAATGTCCCGCTTGCTTTACTCGCAATGAATATAATCGCAAGTAATAAAATTGGAACGACTACGAGTAATATAGGAAATAACTCACGCGCTGTCATAAAAACAATGATTATACTTCCGATAAATAACAAAGGACCACGAACAAGAACACGTAATGTCATCGTCATCGCCGATTGAATAGAAGTAATATCATTTGTCACAATCGTTAATAATTTACCTGTTCCAAATGAATCACGATTTTCACTAGAAAATGTTTCTATTTTCGCAAACACATCTTTTCGTATGTCAGTAGCGAAATTAACAGCTGCTTTTGTAGAATACATCATACACCCCAGTCCTCCAATTAAACCGAGTGCTGCAGCTCCTATCATAAGAAGTCCCATTTTTATTACATAATTCATATCCCGATTTGCTATCCCAACATCAATAATATGTTGCATAATAGTCGGTTGAATTAAGTCCATCGCAACCTCAAGTACCATAAATAGCGGTCCAATAATAGCGAAGAACATGTATGGTTTTAAATACTGTAATAATTTGCGAAATGATTTCATACATAATCTCCTTTTTCTATGAAATTACCAATGAATAATTCATATCCCCCCTTATTTAAGTGATATAGTTTGTAATTTCTTTCTTACTTTTATTATATTATGTAAATTAATATTTAACATTATTAAATGATAAGCATTAATGACTTTTCGGTCAATAAATGTGCTTTGTATTATATAAAAATAAAAACCGCATTCTCAATGAAAAGAATACGGTTTTTCATCTATATTTTTTCAGTTGTAAAATCTAAAAACTCAGTCTCAAATCCATTATTTTTAGAAGGACTACACGTGTAAAAACCTATTTTAATAGGCTTATCCCCTATATCTTCCATCAAATGAGCGATTCTGATTTGTTCCCATTGGTGGATTTTCTTCACATATATTGTATAATCACCACGTTTACGAACAATTCGAAAACGAAGTTGCTCGTTAGCTAATTCTGTCGGAAAGTCTTGCGTGGACCAATCGGAATATCCATTATTCGTTACGACAGCTCCTAAATGAGATGGACCATCTGGAATATATTCTAATGAAGTTTTCAACCAACACTTTTCCGAAACCATAACAAAAAGACCAGCTTGATCGAATTTTGAATTTGGATTCATACGCAATTGAACTTCAGCTTGAAAGTCTGTCATCGTCTCTGTATAAAATACATGACCATTCATTACTTCGAATCCATAATGTGTTTTAAGCCAAAAATCTGTTTCGGCTTTCGAACGGACAATAAACGCATGATTGTCGTTAAGCTTATAATATTCAGGTACATTCATTATAGTAAGTTGCTCAATATGTTCTGGTATATACGATATATTCATAGCTCCTCCATAGTAAAGCATTTATATAGACATTTAAAACTCCGCTAATACTGGGAATTTATAACCTTTAAAATCTAACTCTTTATCACTTCGAACCATTAAATACTTACTAGACTGTAATTCTGTAAACTGTACATCCTCAACCCCTAATTGATCTGGAGAAAAGTAAAATTCGATTTCTGTAAATCTTTCAGCGATTTCCCCACATATTTCATCTAAAACTGGAATTACTGGTGCAAACACCCCATATAATTTCAACTTTTCATTATCTACTTTATATACAATTAGAGCATCTAACTTCTCTGAATAATACAATTTCTCATTCCATTCCGAATTATACATATTCAAATAAAACGAAGGATGGAAGTTTAATGTTGAAAAATTATTTGAAAGTCTTTGGCTACTATCTATAGTTTCATGTATTAACTTTCTATCCTCTTCCATATAATAATCTAGCACTCTAAGTAAGGAATCATTATTATTCTTTTTATCATATGGAATAGTCATTAAATACTCCTGCACAACTTTAAATCCAAATGCTGTGTATAATTCCGGTTTTTCCGTAAACAATAATGCACATTCACATTTCTTATCGATTTCTTCTATCATTTTACCCATTAATTGTGTCATTAGCCCTTGTCTACGGAAATTAGGGTGTGTCATTACTGATTGAATACCCGCCGCATTTATTTTTTCACCATTAATTAATAATGGGAGTGAAAATGCCGCAACATTTGCAATCACTTTACCTTCTTGTAAAAATGATAAAGCTTTATATGTATCATCCCAATACCCTTTATCCGAAAAATCATTCAATATTTGAGTTGTAATTCCAAACACTTCTTCAAATAAAGGAAATAACTGCTCTCTTTTCGGTTCTTCTATTAGAAGACTTGCCAATTTTTCAACATTCCCCATGTTGTACCTCCAAATGTTAAATTCCATTAAATTAGATATGCTTATATGACCTACTCTTAAAAATAGAGGTCTTACCAATCAATATACTATCATAAAACATAAAAAAAAAGGCTAATTAATTTTATGTTTTGACTATTTGAAAATAAGTCGAATAAAACAATATTAAGATTTCCGGATATTAATTAGTTTATTTTATAAAAATAGCGCTTTCTAATTAGCTTTTACTAATAGAAATACACTATTTATAATAAAATATTTTTATTCTTTTATCCCTTCAAGTCTTTCCTTCGTATTAATTTCTTCTCCATACACATATCACTAATTGTTATGTTTTCTCCAAATGGTTTTAAAAGGAATGGGAATTACAGTTTTACCAAAACCGTATATAGACTTTTTACAAAATAAAAATATTCAAGCTATTAAAATAGAAGATCCTATTCTAACAATAGAAATAGGGCTTATTTATAGAACAGATAAATATATGTACGCTGCAACTCGAGAATTTATTGAACAACTAAAAAGAACAGTACATTCTTTACAAAGCTAATCTCTTTTCAAAGCAAAATAAAAAATTATATATTTTAAGATTTCAATGTACCTTTTTAGATATTGGAATATACTTCGTAAAATATGCCGCTACTAGCAATAAAACAATTGAAATTAACCAAATAATAATCCCGCCAAAGTTTAACCAATATGCAAGTAAATTTAAGTATGCGATATTAAGTTTTCTTTCTGTATAAATTGCGGAACAAGATAAGAATGTTGTTTTACAAATTCCCCTTGTTGCTTACCGATGTCATAATGACTTCCTTTTAGCGATGAAAAATACCCCTTTACTTGATACATCTAATTCCCCCTTATTGAATTTATCCATATCATACCAATTAAACTGTATTCATTCTTGATGTTTTTTACTGTCTTTCAAATCATAAACGGCTGAAATAAAGCGCACAGTTATAAAATAAAAACTAGGAAACTGTAAGTTTTAACAGTCCCCTAGTTTCCTTAATACTAAATGATTCCATCTTCCACCATCGTCTCTGCAATTTGAACTGAGTTCCACGCTGCACCCTTCAATAAATTATCGGAAACGACCCAAAGATGGAATCCGTTTGGCGTATCAGGATCTTTACGTATTCTTCCGACAAATGTATCTATTTTCCCTTCTGCATATAATGGCATTGGATACAGCTGTTCACTAGGGTTATCCTGCAAAATAACACCTGGTGCATCCATTAGTACTTCCTTGATTTCCGCAACGGTTGCTTCTTTTTCAAGCTCTATATAAACCGATTCTGAATGGCCTGATAAAACCGGAACGCGCACACAAGTAGCTGCCATTTTCAAGTTTGGGTCTTCTAAAATTTTCTTCGTTTCTTGAATCATCTTTACTTCTTCAAAGGTAAAATCATTATCCGTGAATATATCGACTTGAGGCAATACATTGAATGCAATTGGATAATGTTTTTTATCTTTTTTCGCTGGTAATATAGTACTCTCCACTTCTTCACCTGCAAGCATTGACTTAGCCTGTTTTTTTAATTCATGAATCGCGTGAATACCTGATCCTGAAACAGCTTGATAAGTGGAAACGATAATTCGTTCTAAACCAAATGCTTTTCGTATTGGCTGAAGAGCTGTTACCATCTGTAATGCTGAACAATTCGGAACCGCTATTATACCTTTATGTTCCTTTAAAGTATGCGCATTTACTTCCGGAACCACAAGCGGTACATCACGTGCCATTCGATATTCACTTGTATTGTCAATTACGATGGCACCACTAGAGACTGCGTGATTCACAAATTGCCTAGAAACTTCTCCTCCAGCACTAAAAAAGGCAATATCTACACCTTCAAAGCTAGTTGTTTTTGCCTCTTGTATTATTATCTCTCGTCCTTTAAATGGTACTACCTTACCAGCGGATCGCTTTGACGAAAGCAATGTAACTTCAACTATATTAAACTTTTTTTCATTCTCTAACAGTTCGATAATTTTTTGCCCTACCGCACCTGTAGCCCCAACAACAGCTACATGATAGCCCTTTTTGATCATCTTTTCTCCTCCAATTTTACTTAAATGAATCTTTCTACAATTTTATTTTATAAAGAATTTAATCATTTAGAAAATTGAAATACGTGATATAATCATTCACAAATCATGATAATAAAAGAGGGATTACTTATGGAAATGAGACATGTTAAAACATTTTGTGCGATTGTTAAGTATGGTGGTTTTTCTAAAGCTGCTCATGCATTAGGTTATGCGCAATCTACAGTTACTGCGCATATGAAAGCATTAGAGAACGATTTACATATTCCTCTTTTCGATCGGTTAGGAAAAAAAGTACTTCTTACAAAAGCAGGTCATCAATTTCATCCTTATGCTTTAGAATTACTTGCAATTTATGAAAAAGCGCAAGAAATCCCTCAAAATACCGATCAATTAGAAGGTACATTGAGTATTACATCAAACGAATCATTAGCAGTGTATCGTCTTCCGCAATTATTACGTACTTACAAACAGAAAAATCCAAAAGTAAATATCGTACTGGAAACAACTACAAACGAACAAGCAATTAATAAGCTACGTGAAGGAGAAACAGATGTTATTTTCATAATTGGAGAAAGTATGGAACATAATGATTTTATTACACGTACTTTTAGTAATGAAACATTTGGATGGATTTTACCTCCCCATTACTCTACAGACTCTAACCCATTTTGTTTATTAAAGGATACTCAGTTTATTTTTACTGAACAAAGCTGTGGTTATAGACCAATGGTAGATCGTTTTTTACGTCTAAGCGGGAATATTCCAGAGAAAACATTTGAAACCTCCAATGTTGAAGTAATTAAGCAGGCTGTTATGTGCGAGTTGGGAATTTCAATTCTTCCTTACATCGTTGTGCAAGAAAATTGTCAAAAGGAACAAATACAATTCCAACCTATTGAAACTCCAGCTGTTATTCAAAGTCATGTAATCTATCATAGATCTAGATGGATTTCACCCGTTTTACAATCGTTTCTTTCCTTACTAGAGAAAAACTAAAAAGTGCACAGAAAAAAGAGTAACTGCCTAAAAAGCAATTACTCTCTTCCCATATTATCTTATTTATTAGTCTGTCCCCCACCTGCAATTAATTTACTGCCTGAATATGTACTTTTTTGTATAAACACTTGATTAATTAACTCTTTTTGCTCCGCCTCTGACATTACTCCTTTTCCTTCTCCTAAATTCCCGCTTTGTAATTTCCAAATCTTATTGTGATCCTCATCCATCTTTTCATATTTTCCTTGTTTCCATCTCTCTAAAATGTCTGCATATGTTTTTCCTTGTACTAGATCATTACTCTTTACAATATCAAGTAAGCTTTCAATTCGTTCTTGTGTGATAAAAATATAACCCCACTTTTGATCAGCCTTCGTTTTTTGATGTGCCATTTCATGTAAAGCTGTCTGTATGTTCTCATCTGTCCATTTAAAATTTTTATTAAAGCCGCTATTTGGTAATGAATGATTGCCATTTTCTAAAACCTTTGCATCTTCAGCTTTTACATTACTATCAGCCAGCACTTCTGCTGCCGGAGCAGCTGGTGATGCCTTTTTCGCAGCTGTTTTACTGTTATTCAAATAATACAGCATGCCATATGTTACACCTACTCCGATTACCGCCATACCAGCTATAATTCCAATTATTTTAAAGAATGTTTTCATCTTGCTTGTTTCCTCCCGCATATCTCATTTCATTTTTTCTATTCTCTAAACCACATATGTATTTCCTTATATTATATTTCTTTCTTTTATAAATTGAAAGATTATTCTGTCAAAACCACCATCTTTTTCAAATACAATTTCACCTCTAAGCATTTCATTTTAATTTTATAAAAATAAATGATAACCTTATATTTAAAGGAGATGAATAAATATGAGTTTATTGCATAACAGTTTAACTTTTTTAAACTTTGATGATACGTATTTATTACAAAATAAACTACATTCTTATTCACATGAAGATATTGATTTTACTCATTTAAAACACACAAACCTATATTGCGAAAACACTTCTTTAATGCATATCAAAAGGGCATTAAATCGTAGAAAGAATAAAGGGATTACTTTTATAGGTTCTGGAAATTATCATTATGTATCTTATTTATTATTAGAAGAAATGGACAAACCTTTTACCCTTATACTATTTGATCATCATACTGATATGGACTTAAAGGGCGCGAATGAACAGACTCTTATTTCCTGTGGATCTTGGGTATCATTTTCTCTTCGAGATAATGGTAATTTAAAGAAGGTAATCATTATTGGACCTTCTTCTCTAACAATTCATTCTAATGATTGTTCATACGTAGAAGTTTTTCCAATTGATATATCACATGAAGTGTCCATACATACAATACTTTCACATATTCATACAGAAACAATATATGTAAGCATTGATAAGGATGTTTTAGATCCAAAAGTTTCTATTACCAATTGGGATCAAGGGCACATGAAATTATCTAGACTTTTACAATTTATTCATTCTCTAATTATGAATAAATCTGTCTATGGTATTGATATTTGCGGTGAACTCCCAGTTTATCCTTCTCAACTCTTCTTACCTAAATATAAAAATGCTATTCAGAAAAATGAACAAGCAAACTTACAAATTTTAAAAACAATTTGCGAAACGAACTTACATATTCAATATGCATAAAAAGAACGAGTACCTTAAAAGGTACTCGTTCTTTTTATGCGCGATTTTCTTTTAACCACTTCGTAATCGCATTTAACCTCGAAACATCAAAACGTCTCTCTTCACACACTTTTATACTGTTTAAACTCTTCACAATTTCTAATTCATTCGACTTTATACTTTTTGCCTCAATTAATTTACAGTACCCGTCTGTAACAGTATTTAAATTTTCATAATAACGTTGAAACGATTTTGATATATGTAAATGTTTTTCAAAGTTTCTTCTTCTTTTTGTCTCGTCAGATTCTTTCCGTTTTCTAAGTTCTTCATCATTCGTATATAAATAAAAATATTGATCAGGAAAACCAATTTCCCTATTAATCAGCTTTTCTTTATAAAAGTTTTCTATTAAAGATAATGGCTGATCAAATATTTCAAAATGGAAACACCAATTATAACTAAGCGGCTGATAAATGTCTCCATCAAGTATTACTATTTCATATTGCTCTGACTTCTGCATTGCTATTTTCCAGCGCTCTACTTGTTTTTCAAAATACCATGTTCTATGTTCATTTTTTGGTCTTTCAAATAATAAATTCACTTCAGGTATAATATAAGCACCATAATTCTTTTCTAACTCACGACACGTTGTGCTCTTACCAACCGCACTCGCTCCCTCAAACGCTATAACCCCCATAGTTTCTCCCTCTTTCATTAACTAAAATTTCGTTGTTTCGCTTTTCTCCCCCATAACTGTTTCCATAAAACAATTGAAGCGATAGAGAGCATTATTGTTGTAATGATACTCCCTTCAATTCCGAACGAGCCTCCATGAAGGAATTCCGATCCGCTTGTTATAGGTTTAAAAAGTGGTGTAGAATACATTGCCATTCCACTAACTGCAAAACCGAATACGTTATATTGTGCCCAATTCCAAATGGAATGCCACGCACATATCCCCCAAAGGCTACTGTCTTTCAAAACGTAAAAAGCTGCAAATACACCAACTAATATTATATTCGATATTGAAAGAATTGTAATACCTGGATTTAGTAAATGAAGAAAACCAAATAAAAAAGAAGTCACAGCAATCCCGACCCATATACGGCTTCTAACAGAAAGAACTGGAAATAACCAACCTCGAACAACAATTTCTTCTGTTGCACCTTGTATTAAAAAAGCAACTAAAGATCCCACAATTCCAAGTATAGCGGTTGGTGTAATATGTTGCATTTGTAGTTGTACATTTCCGGTTAATAAAAGTAGCATGACTGGTATTGAAATAAAAACAAAACCTATTAATGCACCTCTTAAATATTTTCTTATCCACTGATTTCTCCAAAATCCAATAGATGAAATTGATCTTTTCTCTACAAATCTAATCCATAGAAAAACAAAAAACACAGCCCCACCAAACGTTAATATCATCTCAATGTTACTATAAATCGCTTTCATAATAATCGTTTCTGCTTTCGGTAAAAACAGCATAAATATCATGAACAATTCACCTAAAGTCAAAAATACAATTGCAAGTATAACAGCAAATACTGGATGAACTTTTCTTCTTCCTTCTTTGGCTGCTTCAATTATTTTAAATTGATTAGACTGCAATATTCTCGCCTCCTTAACAAATACATCAACACTATTCTTATACTATATATCGATTCAATAATACAAACTTTCAATAAAAATGTTCTTAGTTTAGCATAAACCAAAATTAGGAATAATATATAAATAAAAGAGATGTTTTTGTGTCTTTTACCATCCTATTTCACACTGGTATTACCAGCACTTGCTATTTCCCACCATTTGTTGTAAGATAGTAATTAAGGTCAATTTAACAGTATATTTTCTTTGCATATTATCAAGTATCAATCAGGAACATTTTATATTCCTTATGGGTTTTTGATAATATGTGAAATTTTATTTTTCATTCAAATAAGGCCGAACATATTGTAATCTTTTTAATTTTTAGGAGGCATTACCATGACATTAACAGGTAAAGTAAAATGGTTTAACAGCGAAAAAGGTTTCGGTTTCATCGAAGTTGAAGGTGGCAACGACGTATTCGTTCACTTCTCAGCTATCACTGGCGACGGCTTCAAATCTCTTGACGAAGGTCAAGAAGTTAGCTTCGAAGTTGAAGACGGTAACCGTGGACCTCAAGCTAAAAACGTTGTAAAGCTATAATTCAAACAATAAAAAGGTTGTTACCAGCACGGTTAACAACCTTTTTAATATATAACTAAAATTTTTTACATAAAAGGAGTGGTTACATGTATCGCAATCGAAAGAACGATGTAGCAGAAGTACCACCAGAACAAACCCCTGTCTGGGAATGTGAAGCAGAGGATTGTTTAGGATGGATGAGAAAGAACTTTTCATTTGAAGAAGAGCCTAAATGCCCTTTATGTAAAAGTAGCATGAAAAGCGGAGAACGTTTATTGCCTAAATTAGGTTAATTTTTACTTAACCCCTCTTTAATAAGAGGGGTTTTTTATTATAAATTGATATGTTCAACATCCGTTCGAACTATAGAATACAATAGTGCATCATGTTGCTTATTTCCTTGATGAATATATCCACGTAATAACCCTTCTTTATGAAAGCCTATTTTAGATAACATTTTACAAGAAGTAACATTTTCAGGGTATGTAATAGCACCAATTCTAAATAAGCCTAAATCTTGAAATCCATAATGAATAATTTCCCTGGCTGCTTCTGACGCATAACCATTCCCCCAATAACGAGGATGTAAGTCATATCCAATTTCAGATCGTTTACTCCATAATTGTAAATTATTTAATCCAATTGTACCTATTAAAGCATTTGTTTCTTTTAATACAATCCCCCATCGTATTGCCTTTTTCTCAAAATAATTTTTTGAAAAAGATTCAATCATACGTGAAGCTTGTCCAAACTCCGTAAAAGAATTCATACCGTAAAAACACGTTACCTCATCCAATGAAAAGATTTCAAATATTTTTTGACAATAAGATTGTTCTATTTCAACTAAACGCAAACGTTCTGTTTCTAATATAGGAAATGCCATAGGATCACTCCTTTCTTTCTACTTATTCATTATAGCAGAAAACATATTTATAATTAGGAAAGTCCTCAATGTCCCATTAATCAAATATTTCAAGAGTAGCCTACCTTCTTAATTCAATACGAACTAAGAGTAACCCTTCTTGCATTTACATGATGCGAAAAATAAAGAGATGATCATAGTACACTGATCATCTCTTTATTCCATACTCACTTTTCCCTTCTAAAACAACACCCTACCCCATACATTTATGGTAAAATATAGTTGATACATTATTTTATTGTGGAGGTGTAGATTTCCTTTGTATATATTCATCAGCTTATCCCTCTTACTCATATTACTCATATTTTTATTTGCGAAAAAGTTCGCCCCAAACTCATTCATGATGACTAGTTTTAAAGGCAATAGCTTTAAAACATTTTCAATCAGCATTTTAATCGCCGCTACTCTTTCTCTTTCATATGGAATCTATCACGCAGCAACATATCAACCTAAACATTTAGATATCACACTTCAAAATCAAAACTTTACTGTTTTCGGTAATGTTGGAGAGCTTGGATATTTCTCAGAAGAACTACTAAAAAAAGATACAGAAGTTAAGCTACATTTTGCCTCTTGGAAACAAACGCAATTAAATAATCCAGAAATAATAGTAAACTATCCTTCAGGTAAACAGGAAACATGGAAACCGAACATTACATTAATTCCTGCCAATAAATTAAAAGAGAAACATGGTATAAAAGAGCTTTATCAACTCTCATCATATTCATTTAAAGAGTCCGGTAACATAACATTAACGATTACTGAGAATCATAAAACGAATCAAAAGATCTCAATTCAAGTAAAATAAATAAAATGTCCCTCCAATATAACGGAGGGACATTTTATTTATTTATTTATTTATTTATTTATTTATTTATTCTATATTAATTTGTCGGTTCATTTAATGTTGCAATTATCTTATTTGCAGTGTTCTTTCCATTTCCAATACACGCACCAATGCCGACACCGTAATATGAGGCACCCGCTAAGTATACATTAGGATATAGATCCTTCATTTTTTCTTGTAATGTTTGAACTGCTTGATTATGTTCTAAATGATATTTCGGCATTAAATCTTTCCATTTTGTCACTTCAACTACTTCTGGTTCACCTTTAATTCTGAGACTTTTTTCAATATCATATAAAGCGACTCGTACTAGTTCTTCTTCATTATAATTTTTAATCGTTTCATATACTGGGTTAGTGCTCTTATAAAACATTCTCACTAATAGCTTTTGGTTTCCAGATGTATGTTTCCACTTCCGACTTGTCCATGTACAAGCATCACAATGTAAATCACTGTTTTCTGTTACGATAAATCCTGTGCCGTCCGCTGGTAATTGTTCATCTAGTATATCAAATCCTAAGTAAATACTTATAAGTGATGAATTTTTAAATGTATGAAACTGCTCGTTTAACTCATTAGACTGTAATAAAGTTTCTGCGATATCATGCGGAGCTGCTAAAACAACATAATCAGCTTGGATTGATTCTTGATTTACAAAGGAGACTTCATAGCGATTACCTTGTTTACTTATAGCTGTCGTTACAACACCCTTCTTAACAACCGTCTCAGTCAGCACTTCTTCTAAACGATCAATAATCGTAGATAATCCACCTTTAAATGATACGAACTTTTTATTTCCTGCTGATTGAAACTGTTTTTTATTCTCTTCAAAACCTTTAATAATACTTCCATATTTATTTTTATAATCCAGTAAATACGGTAGTGTAGACGCCATAGTAAGCTCATTCAATTTTCCGGAATATACACCTGAAAGCACCGGAGCAATTTGTCTTTCTACTAACTCTTTCCCTAAAAAGCTTTCTAAAAATACAGCAAGAGAAGTATCCTTCGTAAACTCTTTATTTTTCGTTATGAAATCTTTTAAAGCAACAATTTTCCCTTTCGTTGATACTAGCGTACTGCTAAACAACGACTGGACACTCATCGGTATCCCAAATATAGTATCAGAAGGAATTGGATGTAAAGTATTATCAGAATATATGTAAGAAATACCCGTTTCGTTATACACCATTTCTTCTTCTAAATTTAAATCCTTTATAAGCGGCATGACATGTTCATTACGAGCAACGATAGAATCTGCTCCGGATTCCATAATAAAATCCTTTTCTTCTACACTATGGATTTTCCCACCTAAGTACTCTTCTTTTTCTACAAGGATTAAATTTAAATCTATATTATAATCCTTTTTTAATTTTTCTAAATAAAACATAGTAGAAAGCCCTGTTATACCTCCACCGATGACAACAACTGTTTTCATATGTATTGCGCTCCTAACCGATACAATTAATAATTCCTTTATTATTATACCCAAAAGTCCTTATATTCGACTAGCAACTTGCGCGTTCTGTAAGAAATTAGACAATATATTCGAATAAATTTTTGGTTGATCATTATGCACTAAATGACCAGCAAACGGAATAACGGCAATATGAATATTTTTGTTTAATTGTTTGAACGTTGTTGCAGCTGTAACTTCATCTTCTGAATCTCCCCCAACAATACAAAGTGTAGGTATTTGAAGATTCGCTACATCACCAGTTTCATCGAAAGGGTACCAATCTTTAACTTGCCACGATTCAAGCAATGCTTTCCAATCACTTTTTTCATGAATTTGATTCATATAAGTTACGACTTCTTCATTTCCCATCAATTGCTGGTGACACTTCGCTTCATACTCCAGAGACTCTTCCCAATTATCCCTCTTAACCGGAAATATACCTGAAAAAGTTAATGTTCTCACTTTCTCTGGATACTTTTTTGCAAATAATAAAGCGACTAATCCTCCTAGTGAAACACCAGCTATATGACATCTATCAATTTGTAGATGCTCTAACGTATCACGCAAATCCTTAACAGAACGTAGGAAATAATTCTCCAATGTCCCCCCTGATCTTCCATGCCCTCTTAAATCAGGGCGAATGACTTGATAATTTTGTTCTCGAAAAAATGCTACCTGCTCTTCATATTCTACTAAACCTGTCATACCACCAGAGTGTAAAAGTATAATTGGTTCTCCTTCACCTGAAATGTGTGTATGTAATATCATATATTCCCCTCCAACAAAACAGAATATTCCATCTATTATTAGTATATAGAATATACATCTGAATTTCCAAATAAAAAAGAACTATAACATTTTCACATCATGTCATAGTTCTTCCTATTTTAAAAACATAAAGTAATTAATTAATTTGTCTATTTCTTGACTTAATGCCAATACTTTTTCATGTTGAATTCCGTAATCTGATACTAAATATAAAAGTTCTTCTTTCTTTATTTCAATTACTTTTTCCAATTTCACTAATTCCATGTCGTTTTACTTCTCTCTCCAATACTAAAATGTATGTATTTTAGTATAGCCTATTTACATAATTAGTAAAAGTAAAACACGTATGTAAAATCTTACAAATATAAAAACAATATACTATAACAAAGAATTTTTCAAAAAAGCATGACATTATACTGTCATGCTTTCACTATGCATTATGTACGATTAAACCGTCAGGTCTAAAACGACTCATCATAATTTCATTAATAAACTTTCCGTGAGCTTTCAAATTCCCTATCTTTACTCCCTCTTCTACAAATCCGAATTTTTCATATAAAGATTTCGCTTTCGGATTCGTTTCTAAAACACCTAGTTCTACTCTCTCTAGCATTAACCAATTATCAGCCAAATCAAGCATTTTTGTAAGAAGAGCTTTTCCAATGCCTTTATTATGATATTCACTATCCACCCCGATAAACAAGTCACCCGAATGAGATCTACGTCCTGGACTTTGGGTTAATCCAACAAATCCTACAACTTCCCCATCATACTCTGCAACAAATTCAAATTGATTTGAAGCTAAATTTCGAATTCTATTTTCCATCGCATCTACACGCATGCTAGGTAAGAAAACCATATAAGGTAAAACGTCATCTTGTATGCATATACGGTGAATCGCTCTAGCATCTTGTATTTCTACCGCTCTTACTTTGATCGTCATATTTTCTTCCCTCCATATTCATAACAATACATATTTCTATCCTCCTGAATGAAACCCCTTCTCTTCTTTATTTCTTTATATTATTTTTACATAATTATTTCAGTATAACATTAGATTCGCGAGCAACTTATCTACATTACGGTTAACTTTTTACTTTATTATATAACGCAAGCAGTTTTTCAATTGGAATACCATTTATTTTCATACCGGTTATATCACAATTTTCTATGTCCATATTTTTTAGATTACTATTACTTATCGTACTACCTTCTAAATCACATCTATTAAATGAAATAGGATCTTTATCTTCTCCGAGACTTGTATCTTTAAATTGAACTCCACCTAAAGTCACAAAATTAAATTTACTACCAGAAAGATTTAAATCTGCATATGAAGAATTTCTAAAATTTATATTTCTAAAATTTGATTGTCTCACATTACAATTACTCATCTTCATATTCATCATATTGCTACCAACAAAGGAACTGTTTTTTAAATTCACTTGATAATACTCTGTATTTGCTAGATTACAGTTTTCGTATTGGCTATTTTTCATATCTTTATTTTTTATTAGGTTCTCTTCAGCTGACTCTACAGTGATTCTTTTTACATAACAATACTCATCTTCAGACTTAAAAATAGTTTCATAGCCCATCTTTTTATAAAAATGATGATTATTAAGTTGTCTACTAGATGTTTCGAGATCCCAAATCCTTATGCTCGGATATTCCTCTTCTATTAATTTAATTACATATGACCCAATTCCTTTTCCTTGATAAACAGGCTCTACAAAAATACGATCAATTCGGCCATATGATTTACCTGAGATCGTAACTATAATTCCCCCGATTATTTTTCCATCCATTATCACTTTGTAACAATCCAATTCTTCGATTGAATATCTCATCATTTCTACTGAAGAATACCCTGGTGGTTGGATGTTATAGTCAATAACATCACCTTGACCACATAACCATCGTTTTTCTTCTTCATCAAATGTTCTTGTCATTATTTCTGTTAACTTTTCTGCATCTAAAATTGTAGCTTTTTCTATAAATATTGTTGTCATTTTTGCTTTCCCCTTTATTATTACAAGATAATAACCTTTGCGAACAAAATAATTATCAATTCACTTTTGTTTTTAATGTTTTTCCCATTATTATATATGGAACATCATTTTTACTTGGATGGAATGGCTCCAATATATTTACCCACTCTAATCTTTCATATAACGAACGCGCTTTTTCATTATTTATTTGCGTTGTTAAAACACTCGTTCTATTTGAAATCCTTTTTAGTAATTCATTATGTAATTTTGTTCCAAGACCTTCATTTTGATATTGTGGATGAACTGCTAACTCTACAAATTCAAAACAATCTTGTAACCACTCTTCTACTTGCTCTAGATTCAACGCTTCTCTCATTAATTGATTATAGTACTGTCCTTCTAATGAGCGATAACCATAAGTAAAACCAACCACTTCATTTTCATCATTTATTGCTACTATACCTTTAAAATCTGTATATTCTACATGTCTTTTCATTCGCTCAATCATTTCATTGAAATTTGTTTTCTCAAATGCTTTACAATATAACTGTGCCATATTATTGATTAAAACCTCATCATTTTCAATACGTAAAAATTCCATTCTACTTTCCCCTCCTATTAAAACCGATAAATCATTCAACTTTTATATTTATTTAAAAATAGAGAAACTTCAAACTATTAATCTCTCTTCTATTAAACTACGAATACATCTATATTTTCCACCCAAAAAAAATAATATACATGTATAAAAAGAAGAGCATCTGTAAAATATACAGTGAACTGCACCCCAATTGTTAGACACAGTCTAACAATTGGAGGTGCAGTTTTTCTATGGCTAAATTTACAGCTGATG
>NZ_JAQFPJ010000035.1:0-28395 GCF_027712065.1 Bacillus cereus group sp. BcHK124 | reverse complement strand
ACCCTCTTCCATTGTTTCCTTTCTGATTCCCATTATTCCCTTGCGAGCCTCTTCCGTTGTTCTCTTGCTGGTGCCCAGTATTCCCTTGCGATCCTCTTCCATTGTTTCCTTCCTGATTCCCATTATTTCCTTGGGACCCTCTTCCGTTGTTCTCTTGCTGGTGCCCATTATTTCCTTGGGACCCTCTTCCATTGTTTCCTTCCTGATTCCCATTATTTCCTTGGGACCCTCTTCCGTTGTTCTCTTGCTGGTGCCCTTTATTCCCTTGCGATCCTCTTCCGATGTTTCCTTGCTGCAATTCTCTTCCGTTGTTCTCCTGTTGATTTCTATTATTTTCTTTTATTTGCTTCGGTTGTTGTGCCTTAGATTGCTGTTGTTCTATATACTCTCCCCTCTCGTTGCTTTCTTCTTTTACAGGAGATGCGTCCGATGATACATCAGAAGATGACTTTTGCTGTTCTTGATAAGACGGCGGTGCAGGTGGGGTAAGCAACTTTTTCTTCTCATTTTCTTGTTTTATATAAACACCCGTTCCAACTCCTGCTTTCTTGGCATCCTCCCGTATTTGCATCGTACTGCTTTGATATTCGACTGTAATATGTTTGAACTCATATTCTTTCTTTAATTCCAGCATAGCCTTTTCCAACTGTGGTTCTAACGACTTGTCCTTTGCAATAGCTGTTAGCATAACTTGCTTATCATTCGTTAAATATTTATCCTCTTGACTTTGCTTTATAATAGTGCGTATCACATCTTGCAGATGCTTATTTTCCCACCGTTTCATTTCTTTTAAAATACGCCTTCCGTCATCATTACAAGCCCGCAAATCTATAACACGAAGATCCTTCGTAACGCTCGCCTCTAAACTTGGATTTATATCAACTGAGACGTAAGCAAACACCTTTTCTTCTGGTTGATTGTAGAAAAATAACAGCCCACATAGAAAACAAGCAGCAAGTAATGATGCCGGCTTTAAGAAATAAGGGATTGAAAAACGAGATGCTCTTTGTTCTTGTTCTTCAAACGAGATTTCCTCTCCAATCATGCAAGAATCCCCTTTTCTTTTACACGTAATAAACTCTCCATTTGGTGTTAAAACAACTACGCTATGCTTTTTTATATCCATCACAATTCCTTTATTCATCATGCTTTTCTCCTCTTATGTAATCAAGAATATATGTATAGTTGTTTGCAAAAATAATACACATTGCAATAATGTATTTTCTATGTCTTTCCAACGTTTTACGACTTACCCTCACACGTGGTTCAATACGTTTAAGCGGTAACTTTTTCTTTCGGAACAGCTCCTCCATCATTTCCTCTTCCTTTATAATCATCTTTACAATTTCTATTAAGTGCTCTCGGGTGTCACGATGCTTAGGAGATTCTTTCGCAAGCTCTGAAAATGTGATTTTAAACTCAGCTAACACACTTTGAAAATGAAGAATTTCCTCCTTACGGTTACTATTGTCCATCTCTTTCATATACTCCGTAAGCGATACTTGCATTTCTAACATTTCCTCTTGCTCATCTTCTTTTAAAAAGACACGGTTATGCTTAGACTCCTTGCGTATATAGTCAATTACATCTCTTTTTATAAGAAGATCAGCAAACGCTAGAAAAGATTTCCCTTTTTTATATGAATACTGTTCAATTGCTTCGTTAAACGCAAACAATCCAATACTATATTCATCATCCTGTTCTGTAATATATCGGCGGCAAACAGACGAAATTGATTTTCTAATAAACGGCTGATACTGAACGATAAAGGCTTCCTTATCTTCTCCGTTGTTTTGTATGTTACATACGATATCTTCTATTTTCGGTTTTCTTAAGATCTTCATTACTAAACTTAACACTGGCGATCTCTCAGCCTCCCTCTGCTTTAAATAGAAAAATGGTCACTAAACAAGCGACCATTTAACCACATTTTGGTAGTACTTTTCTTTGGTCTTTTCTTCTTGCTGTTAGTTATATTTTTCAAGTCTAACTTTTCCCAACGTTTTCTCTCGGTACTAAAGTTAATCCTATATTTTAAGGTACTTTCTTATTTTCTACCGTTCGTTTTGCTTATTCTTTTTCTATTTTATCGGCAATCCTTAAATAACTCTTCTCTATATAATTAGTAATTTCATCCTTTTATTTTAGATGCTCAACTTAATCTAGTAATTTTTATTAATACTTCAATATTCTTTCATAATCATTTTTCTTCTATCTTATTTTTCCACTATATATATTCGGAGGAAAACATCGTTTTATGGGGGTCAAAAAATATTTTTATAAAAAATACATATTTATTTCAAAAATAAAAACCATTGATTTGAAAAAGGACCAATCAATGGTTTTATTATCATATCTATTAAATTAAGTTGTGCTCTCATTATATATTAGAAAATCAGCTATTTTCACTATTTCCTACCGATTTTCTCAAGCGTTACCTTTCTTGATTATCATAATATGTCTTATCTGCATATTTTCTATCATTTCCTTTTAGATAAGCTAAGATTACTTTTGGATTTTTAAGTAAAGCCCAGTCTCCATATGTATCAAATCTCCTGCATGAAGTTATCATTCCATTTTTAATGGTACCGAATTTCTTATTATTTCGCTTTCCCCATTCTTTTAACCGTTTCGCGAAATCTGCATCTTCTGCCATCAGCATGTTTTCATTAAATCCGTTAATTGCCATGAAATCTTTTTTATAGCACCAAAAAATCCCTACAGATATAGCTCCGTACTTAAAAAGTAAGGGGATTATTATTAACATTGCGGACAGAAATATTCCTAAAGATATTCTTTCGAACTTCCCATTTACCCCACCACCAATGTATTTACCTGAAGCTAAATATGTATCTACATTAGACAACATAGACTCTGTCATTATGGTATCAGCGTCTATAGTAACGATTATTTCTCCACTAGCTATTTTCGCCCCTGCATTTCGGATTTTAGATAAGTTTTTATCATTATTTTTTAATGTAATACAATGATAAGATTTTGCTATTTCCTCTGTTTTATCGGTGCAACGATTTAAAACAACTATAACTTCCGTTTGCTCTTTATATGCCTCTGATGCCTTTACAATGGAATCTAAACATTTTCCAATGTACTTTTCTTCATTATGTGCAGGAATTATAATAGAAAATTTCATATCTTTTTTCAAATTGCCTCCTGAAGGTTCGTTTGTCTCAGTCATAATATCCCCCTTATTTCATAAGATAAATATCTGTTATACATAACGTATATTAAAATTTATTAAGTTATATTATTAAAAAAGTAATTAAAACAATATGGACATCAAAAAGGCCAACAATGCAAAATTGTTAGCCTCTACTTTTCATATTCGTACCCTTTACTTCCTAACAACTGGAATCCACATTTCACCAAACACTAAACCATTTCTTTTTCCCATCTCAACCGTTGTATTTGGCCCACCAACATAGGCAAAATCTTTTGCATCTGGTAAAGCTTGACCAAAGGCGATGCCAGTCAGCTTATTGCTTAGCTCTTCAGCCGTTTTGTCTTCACCTTTCACCACTAAGTATTCTCCCTTAGGAAACTGAATCACTCTAGATTCTTCTTCTATTTGTGCTTCTGTCATAACACCAGCATAATACATCATCTTATTATTCACTGCTTCGCTCACAGAAAAAATGTATTCATTTGTAGCTAAAGCTTTTAAAGTATCCAGTCTTCCATCTTCTTTAACGGCCGACCAAAAGTCTTCCTTTTCTTTATTTATTCCCACAAAGTCTGTATAGTCACTTTTAATTTCAGTTCCAATACCTAGCACAATAAAGCTATCTTTTTCTTCAATCGTATAATTTTTCATATTCAAAACCTTCCTCTTTTTTTATTAATCAAACGATTTATCTTTTCATCTGATACGTTTATAATACCTTTAAACCATGTCAAAAAATGATACTGTTTAGGAGACCAAAATGAAAAAAGTTGAACGGATTAATACAATTATGCGGTATATCAACAACCGCTCCCACTTTACAATTTCAGAAATCATACGAGAATTTAATATATCACGATCAACAGCTATTAGAGACATTAGAGAAATAGAAGCTATGGGGATGCCACTTGTCGCTGAAGTTGGGAGGTCTGGTGGATATTTTGTCATGCATAATTCTATCCTACCCGTTGTTCGCTTTACTGATAACGAAGTGAAAGCTCTTTTTATTGCCTTTATGGCTACAAGAAATCAACAACTCCCTTATCTAAAGAGTCGGCAATCTTTAGCGGAAAAGCTACTAGGACTCATTTCAGAAACCCAGCAAGATGACCTTGTTCTTTTAAATCAACTTTTGCTTTTTGAAGGGACTAATCCTCATAACCCTGATCTACTTGAGCTTTCTGACCTTCCTCACCCTATGTTAGAAAAACTCATTCAAATCCTTCTTTTGGATAGATATTTATTGATTACTGTCAAAGAAGAAATCAAGTCTTATCCAATTTACCTATTACACCTTTATAAAGAAAAAAGCTATTGGATGATTGAAGGATTTGACTTAAAAGAAGAAAAGAAGCTGATGTTTCCTGTCGATGACCTCATCAATATCGAACCGTACACGCCCAAAAAGAGGTTACATAAGAAACAGATTTTAGAAAGACTGAGTAAGAAGGACGAAGCAATTAACCTTGTATTTGAACTTGGTCCGAAAGCAATTGCACAGTTCAAAAAGTACCACCCTTTCAAAGTTTCAATATCTTATACAAACCCTTACCAATCTACAGCTATTTTAAAAACATTTATCGATGTTCACAATTCCGATGAAGTGACAGAGATGACAAATTGGCTGCTTTTCCTAGGTAAAGATATTACAATTAGGGAAATGCCTGAAGAAGTATTAAAAGATTTACAAGAGCGGTTATGCTTATACACTCCATAAGCAGTGACTAGTTAAACCTCAAAATATTGAGTTTAGTTCGTTACCAGTTGCCCATATTTTCAAATACAATGAGTATAATACTGGTAAAAGACAAATAGAAAGAGCATATTTTGAAAAAAGTTTAATCAAAACATGCTCTTATGTCATCGAACTGCTCAACTAAAACAACGGCTAATCCACTAACCACCTCATATAATTTTTCTCAATAGCCTTACTATAATTGGTGTCTTTAATGTCTCCTTTATTAATGAATTTTTGTGTTTCATAAAATTACTGATCTGTTTTCGCCTATTTGGAACCATTAACAAAGGTAATCTACTAGGATTAAACCACCCAATTTTTGCAGTTTCAGGTCCATTATTTATTGGCTCTCCTCCTAGTAATCTCCCTGAAAATAAATGTTGCATATCATCGTATTGAGGCTGGTGATATTCTCCTATTTTACGCTCAATAACAATTATATAGCCTGTTTCTTCTTTAGTTTCTCTTATAGCACACTTCTCTAACTGTTCATTTTCTTCTAGTCTTCCCCCAGGCAAATCCAGATAGGATAATCATTTCGTTTAACTAGTAATATTTTTCCTTCATTATTATCAACAATAGTAAAGCACCCTGTGGTTTTTGTAGTATTCATTATAAATATGCTCTCCTTAACTTACCCAATTGCCAATCAACTAGTGTTTCTCTATATCTAAAAAATTTTCCTTCTCGCTGAATGAAATGGACCATATAAAAAGAAAAGCACGTCCCCCCCGTACTTTTCTAAACATATATATCATTCCGATAAATTAAGTCACCTCGATACTTACCCTAACTGACGTTTAAATGCTTTGCTAGCGAAAAAGTAAGAGATAATCATTATACCTATGCACCAAGTGAGCGCAATCCAAATATCGTTACCAACAGTTCCTTCATATAATAGAGCACGAATCGCATTCACAATTGAAGTGACAGGCTGGTTTTCAGCAAATGCACGAACAATTTTTGGCATCGTTTCGGTAGGTACGAAGGCCGAACTAATAAATGGAAGAAAAACGAGTGGGTACGAATATGCTGTCGCCCCTTCCATAGACTTCGCTTTCAGCCCTGGAATGATAGCTAGCCATGTGAGCGATAACGTAAACATTCCTAGTATCCCAGCTACTGCAAGCCAATCTAGCATATTCGCACTGGAACGAAAGCCCATTAAGAGTGCAACAAGAATAACCACCACGATAGTAAGTACATTAGCAACAAGAGAGGTTAATACGTGAGCCCACAATATCGATGAGCGCTTAATAGGCATCGTAATGAAACGTGCCATTAGCCCACTCTTTACATCCGTAAATAGTCGCACGGAAGTGTAAGCTACACCGGATGCGATAGCCATTAGCAAAATTCCCGGCAATAAATAATTAACGTAGTTTTCTGTTCCTGTTTGTATTGCGCCGCCAAATACGTAGACAAATAATAGCATCATCATAATCGGTGTAATCGCTACTGTAATAATTGTATCAGGACTACGCATAATGTTACGCATTAAGCGCCCTAGTAATACCCCTGTTTTGCTTTTCATTTACATCTCCTCCTTTTTACCGATAATCGCAAGGAAAATTTCTTCCAATGTCGGCTGCTTCTCGATATACTCCACTTTAGCTGGTGGGAACATCTCTTTCAGTTCAGTAAGAGTACCTGTCGTAATAATTTTTCCGCCATGTAAAATAGCGATACGGTCAGCCAGTTGTTCTGCTTCCTCCAAGTATTGAGTTGTGAGTAAGATCGTTGTGCCGCTACCAGCAAGTTCCTTCACTGTATCCCAAACTTCAATCCGCGCTTCCGGATCAAGCCCAGTCGTTGGTTCGTCAAGAAAAATAACTGCTGGCGCCCCGATCAAACTCATTGCGATATCAAGCCGGCGCTTCATCCCACCTGAATACTGATCTGCCCTCTGATTAGCTGCACCAGTCAAGCTAAATCTCTCAAGCAAATTGTCAGCGACTTGTGCAGGATTGGAAACTCTGCGTAACTTAGCAACCATTATCAAGTTTTCTCTCCCAGTTAACATGCCGTCTAAAGCTGCGAACTGCCCTGTCAAACTAATACTTTGACGAACATGATCTGGTTGGCGCTTAATATCAAATCCGCAAATACTTCCTTCACCGCCATCTTGTTTCAGTAGCGTCGAAAGGATGTTGACTATTGTCGTCTTTCCCGCTCCATTTGAGCCTAGCAGCGCGAAAATTTCTCCACGCTGCACCTCAAAATCCACTCCCTTTAAGACTTCTTTATCTCTAAAAGCTTTTTTTAACCCTTTTACAGAAATCGCTGCATTACTCATACTTTTTCCCCCTTATAAAATTAAATTACCTGCACCCTCTATTTAGTACCACTGATAATCTGTATTACTTAGTAGCGGTTTAAAAATATAACTGAATAGCGATGGCGTTAGTTCACATTTATGACCAGCTAATCAGTCGGTATTACTTGTTGCATTTATTTTTTTCTCAATTTCTTCATAATACTTTCATTCAAATCTTCACGATACTTAGAAACATATGTTTTAGCGTTTGCCACTAGTTCGTCAGCAAAGGATGCCACGTCTTCCCCAGTAATGTCTAGCACTTGTCTGCCTTCCGCTGCACCGGCTTCAAACAAATCGATTAATTCATACTGTATGTGCAGCATATCCATCCCGTTACCGGCTGAAAAATTCCACATGTAGTTTTGAATTTTCTTAAACACAAACTGATAGTCCTCTGGCAATGCTGCAACACGTGCCATCATCATTTTGTACTCTTTTTTATCACCAATTAATTTTTTGAACATTTCCAACATCTTATTTTCCTCCTTTTTTATAAAGCAGACAAGAAACTCTCCAAATATGAGCCGGAACATTTTATATTATGAAGCTAGTTTGACTTCAAGACGTTAATTTTTGACGATACAAAATCCCATTTTTTCCAAAACAATTCAAGTTCCTGACGTCCAGCTTCATTTAATGAATAAAACTTACGAGGTGGTCCCATATCTGATGGTTTCTTTTCAATATTCACAAGCTTTTTCTTCTCTAATCGTACGAGGATGGTATAGACCGTTCCTTCCACGACTTCAGTAAACCCAAGATCATTCAGGTGGCGAGTAATCTCATAACCATACGTTTCACGGCGGCTAATGATTTCCAGCACACACCCTTCCAGTGAACCTTTCAGCATTTCAGTTAAATTTTCCATGTTCTGATCCTCCTTTACCCCCTATTCTGTCTGACTTATATTCAGTATTACAGAGTACTAAGGCGAATTTTTTACTGAGTAGCTTTTTTGAATTCATACTATTCAGTATCACTTATTACATCTACATTGTATGACTAAGTAGCGATAGATGTCAACTAATTTTCAAATTTTTTCTAAAATCCGCAATTACCTATTGTCTACTGAAAATATTTTGAGAAACAACACTACTCAGTATTGCTTATTACAAGTATATTGTATGACTAGGTAGCGATGAATGTCAACTCGATTTTTATATTTTTTCTAAAATCAACTATTTCAGAATGCGTATAAATATTAATTCCTTTTCCTTCCGTTTGCTTTAATAGTTCTTCTAACGCAAATAAATTATGGCCTGTAACTACAATAACTTTACCTTCTACATGGTTTTGTGTAATTTGAACAGGCTCTGGCACACCAAAATGATTCGTATGTGCCTCATCTAACAACTCCATTACTCGTAAAGCTGATTTCCCAACTTTCATAGCCATATCAATATGTTCTCGTTCATTAAAGTTAGAATTTGTTAATGTCATATACAGCGCTTCTTGCGTTGTAGCATCTACAAAAGCATCCGTATAGCCTAACTGAGCAGCATGTGTGCGATAAGCCGCAATTCCTTTTAACCCAAACACAATCGTATCTTGTAAACTTGCAATTGTTTCATTTTTACCGCACACACCTATTACTTTACATCCGCCTGTTGGCGTTTGTTCACATTGATAACAAAACATATCATCCCACCCTCTCCCAATGATTGCTTACAAACTAAGGATAATACCCATTGAGAAAAAAGGATGTGATATCAATCACAATAATATATAAGAATTTGTGACAGTTCACATTGTCGACATAATATTCTTACTGTATCCTGATATTCATACTTGCACATGATTTATTTGCATCATATATCAGTGCACTTTTAAGGAATACAAATATCATATCCACCTAACATTTCACAAAATTTTCCTTACTGATGGTACAATTAAAGTTATGGAGGGATAATATGATGGTTTACTACAGAACACTGTTTCTTATACTCGGTATTGCAGTATTTCTGTTTCTTATGGCTGGGTCACGAAAAATTAGAAATAAAAATCTTTCATTCGTATTGATCGCTTTAGGGATAAATATACTTGTAAGCCCAATGGCACTTTTTATAGGGGGGATGGCAACGGATTCTCCATATAGTACTGCACTTGATTTTTGGAAAGGATTTTTCTTTATTCAAGGAATACCTCTTTTCTTACTACTTATAGCTTTCATTTGGTGGCTTAATCGCCCGCCAAAAGTAATAGCTCCAACGAGTATTGAAAAAGACCTTGAACAAAATAGTAAAAGCACTAAGAAAAAAAGGACACGAGGTCGTCCAATTACTGCCTTACGTATTGTAATTCCAATTATTTTAGTAGTAGGCTGTTTGTCTTACATTTTGTATTTACAGGACATTACACTTAAGAAAAGTCATTCTCCAAATAATAAAAATACGATTAAAGTAGTGAAAATAGATTCAGACTCTTCTCATGGTTCCTATCCCGTCAGAATTAAATACGGCTTATGGGAACATTTTGACATAAGTATTGCAAATGAGGGAGAACGTCTCGATTCCTCAAACGTTTTCGTAGATTGGAAAAACGATTATGAAGCAACGATAACACTACGAGGAAAAGAATCCGTACCTGAAGTTGTGGAATTTAATGTATCAAATAAATCCAATGGTCCTGTTTTTAAGAAGGTACAAAAAGTGGTCAGTTCCTTTACCTTTCAAAAAAGTGAATCTCCAAATTTAATAAATATTATCGAGCTTAGAGAAACAATAAAATCAAAAGGACCAAGTCCTAGTTCAACTGTAAGAATCTATTATGGGAAAAGAGGTAGCATTTTAGAAAAATATAAAGAGGTCACTCTTAAGGAAATGTATACGACAGACAACTTCAATATCAATTGGAGAAACGATGAACAAGTACAAGTAGAAGTAATAGAGGAAAATGTAGTAACGGCTACCATCGTGATTGATTTGTCAAAATGAATTTATTTTTCACATGTTATAACTGTGTTCTATCCGGCACACGAGAGATACATAGCATTTATAAATGAATAGATTTACAGACATGATGAACCGCCCCTTTCTTTACAATACATTTACATTATCTTAACATTGTTTACATTATTTATATGATATATTTATATAGAATCTACTTTATAAATTTCATGTACATTGTTATCTTTATAATCTCTGATTTAATTAATAAGAGATTATGTTATATTTTTATACCAGGGGTGAATGAGGATGACTGAAACTTTAAAAACACTTATAATGCTTGATGCTACTTACGTTGTTATCGCAATTATGACGGTACTGGTATTTGTATACTTGGAATTAAAATCTCAGTAACGTATGCGGACTTCGCATTTAAATATAGTTAGAAGAAAGCGAGGAGAAAATTGTTTCTCCTCGCTTTTTTTATTTCAACAAATCCAATGTATGTAGAAGTAAATCTCTATCCCCTACTCCCCCATGACCAGGGACTACTGAATTGATGTTTCGATATCGCTTCAGCACATTCTCAATCGATATAGGCCATTCATTTACATAGGCATCTGCAACGTTTCCTAAATCTTTCGAGGACGCAGATTTAACTAAACAGCCTCCAGCTAAAATGTTATATTGCGGTAACCACACGACGATATTATCTTCTGTATGTCCTTTCCCTGGATAAAATGTTTCTACTTTCATATTTCCAAACTTTAAATTCGTAATGGTTTGTAAGTCTCCAAGCGGTTCTTCATATCCACTTTTCTTTGCTAGTTCCGCAGTTAGTACTGTACTATGCGCTTTAATGCCTCTTTCTTTCAATGTTTTCATTCCACCAATTCGATCAGCGTGTGCATGTGTAATAATGACATCTGTTACGCGCTTCTGAAATTTCTTTTCTACCATTTCTATTAGTTCCTTCGTTAATTTGTCATCCCAAGAAGAATCAACAAGTACTAACCCCTTTGAAGTAGTAAGAACTAAACCGTTCGAAGGAACTGCTTCTCCGTTAAAATAACCTAACTCCGTATGAACCCATACATTTTTGTTTAACTGAGAAATCGAAATAGTTCCTGCCTCATTTTTTATTACTTTTTGCTCTAGCTTTTGTTCCGCTTTCACAGAAGAAATTGTACTAACAAATTGAGTTGTTCCTAGTAAACTAACACATACCCCTAATTTTAATAATGTATTCTTTTTCATTTTCTCCACCCTTTCTTTCAAACGAAATAGTTACTACCTATAATAGACAATTCATCTTCAGTGTTTGTTCCATCTTTTCTTACATATTTTTCATACCATTAATAAAAAGCGCACAAAATTTTGTGCGCTTTTTAACTTCCCTTTTACCATTCACGTTTTTTATTTATCATCATTTTTTCCTCAAACGCCTTCTCTAAATCAATTTCTAACTTGTTTGCTAAATCACATACATTCCAAATTACATCAAACATTTCTAAACCGATTTCTCTTTTTGCATCTTGTATTTTATCGCGCTTTAATATAACTTCCGCTAATTCCCCTAATTCCGCCATTGCATACATTGTACGCTCTTCAATTGTTGTATCTTGAAATCCTTTTTCTTCACTGAAATTTGATACATATCTCTGGAATTCCACAATATTCATACTTAATCCCCCTTCATGATACATACTCCATTTTCTATTACACTTATATTTTGTTAAATTATAACATTCATACTATAATTGATTTATAGCCCTTTAACGGAGGTGTTCTCAATGACTCTCTTCGCTTCCCCATCATTATTCATACTAGCAATCATTTCATTTGCACTAGCTTATTTCATCGGAGTAAAACAATACACTTGGCTCTTATCAGGATTCAATGAACGCCGCGTGCTTGATAAAGTGAAGTTATCAAAAATAGTTGGTCTTTATAATTTAACTGCTGGTGTTATCGCCACAATTAGTAGCGTCTTCCTTACCCCTAATGTAAAAATCGTATTTCCCATCATTATAATTGGCCACGTTATAATCGCTGCTTATGTAAATACACGCATGGTCCAATAAAAAAGACCATCCAAACGGATGATCTTTTTTATAATTTATCAACATATTGCTTCGCTTCTAGTAAAGAAAACCCAAAAACTTCTCTTACTCTCTTAACTGCTGTAACTGTTTTTCCTTCCTCCATAAGCTGGCGTAACTCTTTATTAATTTCAGGTTCTCTATCTACAATTCCCATTTCTTTCGTAATTAGCTGTAATCTATCTTCCATCCTCTTTAAACGCGCATCCGTTTTCTTTTCAATTTTATTTAATTTTTCAACGATATAAATAAACCCAAAGATCGCTATCGGTATGATCATCCAAAACTCCATGACTATCCCTCCTCATTAGCTTTCATTTGTTTTATTTCACTAACTTATTTAAATTTTACCATTATAAACATTTAATGTATAATAGTATTATACAACATTGTTGATAAACCTTTTATTTCAGGGGGACACTTTATGAAAAGATTTTTAAATACGCTACTACAATTTGTAGTTCTTTCAATTGCACTACATGTATTATTTGATATCGTTGGCTGGCTTGTTTTCAAAGCGCCAATTCAAAACAAACAAATCATTATTTCCTTACTAACAACCTCATGGCTTATGTACATGTACCGAGACAAATTTTTTAAAACATTCACTTCGAATTAACGAAAAAACTTCATCGATAAAAGATGAAGTTTTTTCTTTTTCTCCCCATTTACTACTGTATAATAGAACTAACATTCTGTCTTTTTAAGAAAGGAGTCACTATGAACTTAAAAAGTAACAATATATACGAGAAAATGAAACAATATTCCGTTGCAGGTTTAAGCCTTGCCGTTATACGTGATGGTAAACTAGATGAAACAACTGTATTCGGAACACTTGAAACTGGAACAAATAAAACTGTCACTACGAATTCTATATTCAATTCTTGCTCAATTAGTAAATTCATCACTACAATGCTCGTACTAACGTTATTAGAACAAGAAATTGTGCATTTAGATGAAGACGTAAATGATAGACTCACATCTTGGAATATTCCTACCAATCTATTTACCTCACAGAAAAAAGTCACGTTGCGAAATTTATTAAGTCACCAATCTGGAATCATTGATCCTCCTAATAGCTTTAAACATTATACACTAGCTCAAGGGCAACCAAGCATGTCTAAACTCCTTGCCGGTAAAACACCATATTGCTCCGTACCGATAGAAATAACTTATAAACCGGAAAGTGAATTTCACTACTCTGATGCAAACTTTTGTATTATCGAACTACTACTTGAAGATATAACTGGAAAATCATTTAACCTTTTACTAGAAGAATATATATTTCAACCACTGCAAATGAAGAATAGTACCATCTTCTCTCCTGAAGACATAGATAAAACCGATGCTTTTGCTTGCGGGCATAATAAAGATGGCACCGTTACAAATGAGAAGTATCCATTCTATCCATTCGCAGCTGCTTCAGGTATTTGGACAACACCAACTGACTTATCAACTTTATTAATTGAAATCATTCATTCCTTACAAGGAAAGGGTAAACTAAAACTTTCTCAAAAATTAATACAAGATATGCTTTCTCTTCAAGGTTGCTCAAAATGGACTGGACTAGGTGTTTTTCTAGATGATTCTAACGAAGACTTACAAATGTATTCACTTGGGTGGGGCGTTGGATTTCAATGTATGATGGTAAGCTACCCATACCGAGGGAATGGCGCTATTATAATGACGAACGCTGACTTAGGTGTTCATCAAATGGAAGGGATTATTGGTAAGGTTATCGAAGGGTTAGATTTAATATAAGTAGTTCCATTAAAATGTATATTATCCTTAAAAAGGAATAGGGAGCCCACTATTCCTTTTCTAAATTTGTATAATAAATTATTTTCTCCTCAATTTTCCTTAAATGTTTGTGCAATTGCTCCATATGATCTAAAACATTTTCTTTATGATTTTCTAGCAATATCCGCCTTTCTGTAGCAGTAATATCTCCCATAACACGAAGATTTGAAAACTCTATCATTTCCTGTATGGACATCCCCGTTTCTCTTAATCTAATAAGAAATTCAATCCACGCTAAATCTACCTCACAATATACACGATACCCTGATTCATTACGCTTAATATTTTTAAGTAAGCCTATTTTCTCATAATAGCGTAATGTATGCGTACTTAAATTTGTTAATTCTGCTATTTGTTGAATAGTATACATTTTATCCATATCTCAATTATACACTTATAAAAAATTCCAACAAATTTTTTACAACCCCATTGCTTTAGAGCGCACTCAAAGGTATACACTTCATTTATAAACATTAAATCTTAAAACAGGAGATGAAACTATGAACAATGAAAGATACGAAAATGGTTGGGACACATTAAAAAATATCGATGGAAACGCTGGGACACAGGTTATTGAATCCTTACAAGATATCGCTCCTGATCTCGGAAAATATATAGTAGAGTTTGCATTTGGTGATATTTATTCCAGAGGTACATTAGATTTAAAACAAAGACAACTTGTAACAATTTCTTCTTTAACATCACAAGGTGGATGTGAACCACAACTTACTGTTCATATTAACGCCGCTTTAAATGTAGGCTTATCAACTAATGAAATTGTTGAATCTATTATTCACTGTGTTCCTTATACGGGATTTCCACGTGCCTTAAATGCTATTTTTGTCGCAAAACAAGTCTTTCAGAGTAGAAATCTGCAAGTAAATTAAAAAACAAGCTGGTACACCCAGCTTGTTTTTTTTATATAACATTTTTCGCAACAATTTTTATATGTTCTGGTGCAATAATCTCCGTTATACTTTCTTGGAAATCTTCCTGCAACATTTCTTCAATATGTTCTAACTGCACTTCAACGTGTGTGCATTCTAGAGTATGTATGTTCAATAGTGCATAATGATCTTTTTTCTTAATTACTAAATATTGATTTTCCTCTGTCACAAGTACAGAACCTAATCGGACTCCTAGTAGGCGTTGATCATCAAATTTCATAATAACTTCTCCTTCCCTCATATAAATGTAATTACCATTTGAATAATTACATTTACGGAAATGCATCTCATGTAAAATATACCATAATCTACTAAAATATAAATATGATTTTTTCTTTTAATAAAAATCCCTGTTCTTTTATATATTTCGATACAAAAAACTTTCTCAACATAAAATTAGAATTTTCAGTTTTTATTCTCGTGAAAATCTATTATAATAAAGTTAATAAATGTTTGACCTCTCCTAATTCATGTACATATGGATGATCAGTAGTCGCTGCTACTGATCTATTTTTTGATTTCAGAAAGCAAATACGTCGCATCCTTTCCTACACCACAAATAAGTGCAGAGCCCCTTTGAGATTGCCACGATAAACCGATGTAATATAATCCTCTTACTGGACTTATTCCCTTTACATGGCTAGGAAATCCTTTCTCATTCACTGCCTTTTCTATTTCAATCCATTTTATTTTTATATAATTCAATATCTAATCAAAATAAAAAAAGCAGTTTACTATAAAGTAAACTCCCCTTCATTCTATCTTCCCAGTCTTTAGCGCCTGTGCCCAATCATACCTTTCCTGTTGAACAGCCAATCCAGCTGCTTCTTCCCAATTATAAGAAACTGAAATTTGTTCAATTATCCATTCTCCCGAAACTTTTTCTATCACTACATATTTTGCATGCGGAGTTCCTGATTCCATTTTATGCACAATGGGTAATTCATCTTTGTACGCTGGAAGTCCTACACTCCCTGGATTTATTATGATTTTTCCATTTGCTAAATAAACAACTCTAGGAATATGTGTATGACCACATACTATTATTTTTTGTTCTATATTTTGGAGTTGATCCATTATATTTTTTTCACTCTTTAATACTGCACCATTCTCGTCCATCTCTTCTAGTAAATACACCTCATCTGAAGTTGGCGTACCATGACAAAATAAAATATCGTCTACAATATATTGTGAAGGATGGTGTTGTAACCAATCTATATGATTTTCTGTTAATTGATTTTGGACAAAAGTTAGTGTAGCAGACTGCCCTTGTATAGGTTCCCAAAGCATGCGATCACAGTTACCCTTAATATGTATCATCTCGTTCTTCATCAATATTTCAATTGTCCCTAAAGGATCTAACGGCCCATACAGACTATCCCCTAAGTTTATTATCATTTCAGCCTTGCGATGTTTAATATCTTCTAATACTGCTTTTAATGCATGACTGTTCCCATGAACATCTGAAATTATAGCTATTTTCATCTAAATCCCCACTTTACTATATTATTTATAAACATCTGCCGCCAATTCTCTCAAAACATCCACATTCACTACTTCAAAGCATCCATCGTTCTTTTTTATAATCTCTTTATCACAAAAAATATTTAATGTGCGCAATAAATGCCGATAACTTGTCCCTAACAATTCCGCTGTTTCCGTTAAATTCCCACTAAATACAATTCGATTCCCATGCTGCACAGCTCGTTCTCCCGCTGCTAACATGTAACTCGCAAGTCTATTTTCAAGAGGATATAGTAAATTAATTGTACTATTTTTTGAAAGTCGGTTTAATTTATGAGCTAACGATCCACAAATACATCGTAAAAATTTCGCATCATGAAATAGTTGATTTCTCACTTTTCCTAAAGGCAAACCAACACAATATGAATCTGCCATCACTTGCACATTGGAAGCAGTCTTTTGAGAGTGTATTAATTCTACATCTCCTAGTAACTGCAAACTATCATAAAAACATAACAATACAGATTTCCCATTACTTAATGTATTAAACGCTTTCGCTTTTCCTTCCACAAAAAAATATAAATAATCTATCTCCTCATTCTCCCTACAAATAAACTCATTCTTTTTAAAAAATATAAGTTCCATATACGGTTTCATATCATTACTAAAAAAGGAGTCAATGTTATTTTGTTTCATATACTCTGCTAATTTAATTGAATTACATATTTTCTTCATAGTCCCCCACCTTTACGACTCATCCCCATTGTAATCAAAATTTTCTTCCTCCACTATGACATATGTCATAGTAATACACAATTTCAGCATGATACAGTCATTACAAATATGAAATACAAAGGGGATATTACATTGTATAACTTTCTTTCTGTCTTTATTGGTGTGCTCATCGCCGTTATGCTTCCATTGAATGGGATTTTATCTGAGTTAATTGGCAAGTATACAGCAAGTGTTGTCATTCACTTTGTCGGTTTAATTGCAGTTATTTTCGTTTTAATCATAAACAAACATAAAATCCATTTTGATAAAAGTATTCCGCTTTTTTTATATAGCGCTGGAGCGATTGGAGTATTCACTGTTCTTTTTAACAATATAAGCTTCTCGGTCCTTGGTGCCTCTATTACGATCGCATTAAGTTTACTCGGTCAATCCATTGCTTCCATCGTTATTGATCATTTCGGTTTATTAGGAATGAAAGTTGCTAAATTTGAAAAGAAAAAACTAATTGGATTATGTTTCATCTCTTCTGGAATTATAATCATGACAATTTATTAATGGGGGCAAGAAAATGTTATATATTACGATCGCTATTTTAGCTGGTGTTTCTATCGTTGTTGCTAGAATTATTAACGCGAATTTAGCAAAGAAAATTGGGAATTGGGAAGGCACGTTTTTTAATTATATTACTGGCTTATTTTTCTCTATGTTATTTTTAATTTTCAGTTCAGATTCAATGTATATTCCAATGCATACGTTACAATCCATACCTATCGCTGTATATTTAGGCGGATTAGTAGGGGTTATCGTTATTTCATTATCGAACTATATCACTCCTAAAATATCAGCATTTTATTTAACGTTACTCATCTTTATCGGACAGTTATTTGCAGGGACTATCATTGATTTCTTCCTGACAAATGAACTCTCAACTGGAAAGATTATCGGCGGTGTTTTCGTATTAATTGGGCTTACTTACAATTTACTCGTTGATCGCCCTCTTAAAACTGTTAAGAATAGCCACGTTCAACTATAATACTTTACGCTTACCTATCATATATTAATAGAAAAGCTCTTCATACGAAGTAATAGAGAGGAGAATATTCTATTAAGAAAATTATTTTACTGCTTTGTAGCACATTAATTATTTGTGGAATCGTATGGTTTATAAACTCTGGAAAATCTATTCAAGATCTCTATACAGCAAATAAGCCCAAGAAAAAAGCTACTATTATTTCCACTCAAAGGGATCCAAATGAGCCCCCTGTCTTTTTAGGAAAACAGGAAATAAAAGATATACATGTCGAATCCATTAAAACAAAAAAGGATCTCTTCCTCACAAAAACAGATGAATTAAAAACGTTTATTAATAGTATGGATACCGCAAAAAAAGGAAAATTAACATTAGATGAAGAAGGATCAGATTTAATAGATTGTGATATGTGGATTACTTTCGAAGATGGAACTTATAAAAAATATTTCATATGGGTAGTTGATCATCACAATAACGAAGTGATGATTGCTCAGCAAGATACTCCTGATGATGTAAACCTAACGTACTATCAATTAAATGAAGATAGTTCCAAAAAAGTTTATAACTTATTTAAAAAAATTATTTAAACGAAAAAGTCATGAGCACGTGAGCTCATGACTTTTTGCACTATACATATTCAGGAAACACTTTACAATCCTTTTCCTGTTCTATATCATGTCCAAAGAAAATAATTGGTTTTTCTTTTGTCACAACTTCTTTTAAACGTTTAATTGAAGATAAAGCTAATTCCGAATCAAATCCCGCAAACGGCACTTCATCTTCAAAATTCTCTTTCGTATAAGATGCATCAATCGTTAATAATACAGGACCGTTTTTTTCCGTCTCAATTAATAATGACTGATGTCCTGGAGAATGTCCTGGTGTATACAATAACCGAACACCAGGTACCACTTCATAATCACCTTCAATAATTTTGTAGTTTAAATTTGGCAGTATACACTCTTTCAAATATTCCTCTCTATACTGTGCCGCCTCATATTCAGCACGTTGTATAATGATTGGCGTATTCAAAAAAGCACCATTTCCTCCTGCATGATCAAAATGCAAGTGCGAACTAATAATATATAGGAGATCATCTGGCTCATACCCTGCACGTTTTAAAATAGTTACAATTCTATCTTCTTCAGTCATTTTCGGTAAAATCTGTCCTTCTGCAAATGTACCGTTAAAAAGCCCTTCATTATTAACTGCACTTTCTGGCATACCTGTGTCTACTAAAATAGGACCTTCTTCCGTCTCCAAAAGATAACACCAAACCGGCAAGTTTAATAGTTTTCCCGGTGTTAACGCACTGTTAACAGACGAATGATCCAACATACAACGACCTGCTGGGATGAAATAAAGTTTCTTTACTGTCATTATGTATCCACCTTTACATTTAGTTTTGGATAAAGTTCACAGTAAAAAATTCCCCCTGCTAGAAATAAACTCCTTCCCTTCCTTCACTGTTTCAGCTATTATTTTTGATTCATTCACAAATTCTCCTTACATTGTTAATTACTATTCATTATTTTCCTAAAAACCAAGCGTAATAAAACAACTGTTTGTATTTTGAAATATACAAAGGATGCACACTTAACCGAATGTTACATAAAAAAACGACTACCTACATGTTGAGAAAAGGAGTCGTTTTTTTATTTATCCCGCATTAACGGGCAGCCTGATTGGTGAGGGCTGATAATCAGTGGGGGATGCCCCCAGTTGCACTTTATTATTGCTCTTTATGTGTGGCGAGCTGAGATGATAAAAGGTAATATGCTATTGTTTTTCCACTGTAATATTTCCGTTATGTGTATTTAATTTAATTACATTTTCTCCTTTTCCAATAACAGTATTTCCATTATATTTATCAAGGATATTCGCTCTACCATTATCAACAGCAACATTAAATTGAACATTAGTTGGTTCTTTTTCAGTTTCAATATTAATTTTTCCATTGTGAGTCGTAAAATTGAGATTTCGATCCAGTTCATTCGTTTTCAGAGTAAGACTTCCATTTTTAGTTTGCCCCTCTATTTCACCTTCAACATGGTCTAGCATTATTCGTCCGTTGTTCGATTTCACATGAATATTTTGTGCCAATACATCTTTGAAATCCATAATTCCATTGTTTGTTTCCGCGATAATTTTTGGCGAATTGATTTCTCTTAATTCAACACGTCCATTGCTTGTATTGATATTAAAATTTGTTGCGTTTAGTTTTTTAGCAGAAACATAGCCATTATTATTGGAAACTTTTAATGATTCATATTGTTTTTCAGGTAGATACACATTTAATGTTAATGGCGCCCACACTTCAGAAATATTAAAGTTGAACCAACTCTGTTGTTTTTCTTTATAAGAAATAAGAAGCGTTGAATCTTTCTCATCCGTAGCTAATGTTCTTTTTACGTTTGGATTAACCTCACCATCTAATTTTACTTTCACGTTACTACCTGTTGTAGGGTTGATGTTAACACGAACATTATTCGTATCGATAATGACGCTTGACACATTATTATTAATGACCTTTTCTTCTGAAATTGGTACCGCATCAATTGAACGATAAGTGAATAAACTTCCGATAATACCAATAATGAAAATAATACCTGCAATGATTGAGAAACTCTTCTTATTTATCATGCTTCAAACCACCTTTTACTAGTGCTATATTGAACTTTAAATAACGAACAAATCCTTTCGTTGCTAGCTTCGTTAAAAATAACATAGCAATAACAATGAAATATCCAAGTCCACAAAGTGCTAAAGAAACGAAAAGATTAAATAACAAGAATGTATTTGGATGTATAATCGTATCAACTAAAACAAGTAATGGTGCACCTAAAAATGAGATACCTAGAACCCAACCTGAAAAAATCAATGCCGCTAATGTAATTGCAGGTGCAAGTACGATTAACAAATTGAAAAAACCTAATCCAATTACTGCCCAAATTGCACGAAAAACATTTCCTGTTGTTGCACTTGTTGTTACTTTCTCAATATGATAATCTGCTAATAACTCTTTGGCGATTTGAGCTGGAAAACCTAATGAAGCTACAATTTCTTCTTCACTTTTCCCTTCCTCTAATCCGAAAGTAAAATGTTCTTCATAATCTTTTAAAATATCTGCACGCTCTTTTTCAGATAACCTTTTTAGAGATGCATTTAATTGTTGTAAAAATTCATTTTTCGTCATTACTTACACCTTCTTTTATTAATTGATTGACACCTTGTGAGAACTCATTCCATTCCCTCAAAAGTTGGTACAAATACGTTCTACCTTTATCCGTCAGCGTATAATACTTCCTTGAAGGACCTTCTGAAGACTCCTGTAAATACGTTGTAAAATATTCTTCTTTAGTTAATCTACGCAGTAGAGGATAAACAGACCCTTCTGATATTTCAATTCGATTGGAAATACTTCGAACTAATTCATACCCATAACGGTCTTGCTTATCAAGTAAGACAAGAACACAAAGTTCTAAAACTCCTTTTTTAAATTGTACATTCAATATTCATTCACCCTATTCTAATTGATGTTCACTACTATTTATTATCCAGTACTGTTTTATAATAAGTAACCACAAGTATAATATAACACTTGGTATTGTTCATTGCAAGGTACACTGGAAAAATAAGTATAACTTTCATCCGACGCCTATAAAATCAAAACGATGGCGGATCCTCTCCAGTTACACGGTACTACATGATGCTGAAACAGGCCTTTTACAAAATAGAAAGGACTTAACTTTTTTACATAATGACACTCCACCTACTATAATAAAAGAGTAAATGACTCTTACTTTAATGGAGGGAATACAAATGAAAGCAATTGGTTTACATGAATACTTACCTATTGAAGAAGAAAACAGTTTAATTGATCTAGAAGTTGAAAAACCTGTTGCCACAGGAAGAGATATACTCGTTAAAATTAACGCTATTTCCGTTAACCCAGTTGATACAAAAGTCCGCTCTCCGAAAGATAAAAAAGAAGATGTAGCGAAAATACTTGGCTGGGATGCTAGTGGTGTTGTCGTGCAAACTGGCGAAAGTTGTACGTTATTTAAAGAAGGCGATGAAGTGTTTTACGCTGGAAGCATTACGAGACAAGGTACATATAGTGAATACCACCTCGTTGATGAAAGAATCGTTGGTAAAAAACCAAAAACGTTAAGTGATGCTGAATCTGCAGCACTTCCGTTAACAGCTATTACAGCTTGGGAAGGTTTATTCGAACGTTTAGGTATTGATTATAATAAGAAAGATACGAACTCCTTTAAAAACATTTTAATTATAGGCGGTGCTGGTGGTGTAGGTTCAATTGCCATTCAACTTGCGAAATGGGCCGGACTAAATGTTATCACAACTGCATCCCGCAATGAAACGATACACTGGGTTGAGAAATTTGGTGCTGATTATATCATTAACCATCACCAACCTTTACAAGAACAAATAGTAGAGTTTGGGCTAAAAGATGTAGATTATATTTTCTGCTTAAACAATACAGATCAGCATTGGCAAGCAATATGCGACCTCATTAAACCACAAGGAAAAATATGCTCTATCGTAGAAAATGAACACCCTCTTGAGATGGGCATTTTAAAAAGTAAAAGTGCTACATTCGTTTGGGAGTTTATGTTTACAAAAGCGATGTATGAAACTGGAGACATGATCACGCAGCACGAACTATTAAATAAAGTAAGCGAACTACTAGATGAAGGCATTTTAAAGACTACTTTAAATGAAACATTCACACCAATTAACGCTGAAAATGTAAAGAAAGCACATGCACTGCTTGAAAGCGGCAATACAATTGGAAAAATCGTTTTAGAAAAGTTTTAATAACAAAAAGTCCGATTTCCAAATGAGAAATCGGACTTTTTTACTATCTTTATTTACTTGAAATCTCTTGATCATTTGGAACATCTAACGGAGGTCGTTTCCCTATGCCGAAAGCATAGAAACTAATTGTTACGATAGCTAAGAAAACAATACCTACAACTAGTGAAATACGCGTATCATCGTTAAACCACATTCCGATTAATACCATAATTAAAAAGGCAATCGTCAAATAGTTTGTAACAGGAGCAAATGGCATTTTGAACGGATGATCTTTCATCTCTGCTCCTTTTTCTTTTCTAAAATTAATTTGACTAATTAAAATGACAAACCATGGTACCATACCAGGAAGTACACTCGCACTATATACATATACGAATAAATTTTTCGGTGCGATATAACTTAATACAACACCGACCGCTAAACCGATAATTACGCCAACTGTTCCGAATAAAGGCACACCATTTCCAGAAAGTTTCGTAAAATATTTCGGTGCTTGTCCATTTACACCTAACGTATATAGCATACGACCAGCACTATAAATACCACTATTACAACCAGACATTGCTGCTGTAATAACAACGAAGTTAATAAGTCCAGCTGCTGCCGTAATACCAACCTTCGCAAAAGTTGCCACGAACGGGCTACCAATTGTACTTAATTGATCCCACGGATACACAGTTACAATAACGAAAATAGCACCGATGTAGAAAATTAAAATACGCCAAATTGTACTTTGAATCGCTCTTGTAAGTGTCTTCTTCGGATCCTTCGCTTCACCAGCAGTAATACCGATTAATTCCACTCCTTGATACGCTCCAACTACAAGTGATAATGCAAAGAAGAATCCCGAAAAACCACCTGTAAAGAAACCACCATTTGACCAAAGATTTGATATACCAATCGCTTCTCCGCCGTTACCAATTCCAAAGAAAATAAGTCCAAATCCCGCAATAATCATTAATAAAATCGTAACGATTTTAATCATCGCAAACCAAAATTCAAATTCACCAAATGACTTAACAGAAATTAAGTTAGCTGCACCAAGAATAACCATTGCAATTACACCTGGTATCCAAGCTGGTAAATCTGGGAACCAATATTGCATATACGCCCCAACCGCGATAATCTCTGACATCCCAACGATAACCCACTGGAACCAGTTACTCCACGCTGTCATATAACCAGCTAACGGGTGAATATACTTATGACCGAACGTTGCAAATGACCCTGTACTTGGCTCCATATACAACATTTCTCCCATGGCACGCATGATGAAGAAGATAAAAATACCTGCAATTGCATAAGCAAGCATAACCGACGGACCTGTCCATTTAATCGTGCTGGCTGACCCCATAAACAAACCAACACCAATTGTTCCGCCTAAAGCAATCATTTGAATATGACGTGCTTCTAAACCTCTTTTCAATTCTTTGTTTGCCACTTCACTTCCCCCTCTTAGGTGATTCATAGCCGCATTTTAAAACAAGATGCTTTCCCCTAATTCTTTTCGGCCCTGAAAATGATGAAGCAAACGTCATTTTACACTAGCTTTAAAGCTATCCTAAAATCGTTTTTTTTGCTTCTTATAAAATTCTCAAAACCTTTCATCTTCCAATATTCTATAAATCTTAAAATTACTTACCTTATATTAATTCATTAATCTGAAAAATTCAATTATTTTTTTAATAAATTAATATGCATAATTACGTTTAAATTTTAACTGAATTAACAATAAAATACATCTATTCAATATGATTCCGGTATGTATATTATTACAGTATAAATAACCGAAGAGAGTATTTCTTCCTCGGTTTCATACTGTATGTACTTTAATATCTATATCTGATAACGTCATTTCCATTTCTACTAGCATTTTCAAATTTTATTTTCGCGATTTCTGAACGCTCCGTTAACATCCCACCCAAAAATATAATATATCAGTAAAATTACATACCATATACATCCTTCGCGCAGACTTCCTTATCAAAACGAACAAATTTACTCTGTACTTCCATTCCAGCCGTTTCATATACACGAGGTGCACCTGTAATATTTTCAGAATCTACATTTAGATGGACCTTTGAAATCCCTTCTTCGTATAATTGACCGAATGTATGATGTAACAGCGCTAATCCCAATCCTTGTTTCCGCTTCGAACGCCTTACACCTAAGTGAGTAATTTCAGCTTTATCGTCAGCACCCTTTTTACTAAAGATAAAACCTACTACTTCATCATCAAGCATCGCCAGTGACCATAATGTTGGATGAAACCCCTCTCTATCAGTACGCTGTAAAAACTCTTCTAACGTAGAAGGTTGCGAATTCCAGTGGTCTGCGAAGGCTTCATTAAAAGCTTGATGTAACCTCTCATCATCCACACTAGGTATGTAATGTCGCACTGTAACACCATTTGGCCATAGTGGTGTTTGCACATTTGAGTTCAATTCAATCCCCATCCCCCACCATATACGCGTGGGAATAAAACCACCTTCTCTTAACACTTCTTCCTCATAGAAATTATTTGCTTGTGTTATAATCGTGCCATTCAAGCAAGACGAGTTACTAACAAGATCCGTAGCACGCCCTTCAAGCTTTGACCATATTACTTGTTCAATGCCTTGATTCATATAATTAGGATGAATAAGTACAGCAGATGGAAACTGTCTTTCATTCCCCGTCAAAATTCCATAAGCGATTATTTCTTCTTCATTCATAACAATATAAGAGCTTTTACTAATATCAATACCTTTCCATGAATTAGTAATATCCTCTATCGTTGTATCAATTTCACCATAAATAGCTTCATCATAAATTGTACATAGCTTTAAAATTTGTTGTAGATCTTCTTGTGAAGTTGCTTTAACATTTAGTTTGTTTGCTAAGTTCCACATACATTCCACCTCATTTTAATTAAAAATTCGAATCTTATCGCAAAAAACATTTCACAATACTACTATTTTATGAAAAATATTATTCCGGCCAAAACAATCAACAATACACCCGAAAGTGGAAAACTCTTTTTTTCAGCTTTTATCTTCTCCTCAATAATATCTTTAATTTCCCCTTTCATATCATCTGGACCTTTTTTAAATAGAATATTCGTAGTATGCAATGGTCTATTAAGTATTCTAATTTTAGTAGGCGTTCCTGATAAATATATGTTATTTTTATCCAAAGTAAATTCTATGTTTGCTTCAGTAAGTCCTTCTTTCACTAATATATTCACTCGGCTAGACGGTAAATTAAATACTGTATAATCATTAAAAGCTAGCCCTCTAATATCGAAATGTGAGTATACGAGAACTAAAGTTATAAACAACAAAACTAGTACAACTATTGTTTTCACTAGTGAAAGTTGATTTAACGTATAAGAAGATGTTGTCATATAAGCATAAAAAAATGCCATTAAATTACAAAGATAGTGGTTTACAATGAAAGTTTTTCTTACAACTATAATAAGTCCGGAAATGGTTAGTAGAGCACATACTAGATTCATTAATATTTGACCTCCTCTAAAATCTATAACTATACAATTTTGTTATATTTTAACACCAATTACATATTCATACCTATAATCATTTTCATAAAATATAAAAGAGTCTCATTAAAAAATGAGACTCTTTTACCATTTCATATTTAAATCATTTTTGAAGTTTGTTTACCTAAAATAAACACTTTAGTAAACACCATCATGATAACTACTATAGCTAGAAAATAAAGTGGCATCACTAGTAACGAACCCGTATGCAGCTGACTCATTCCCCAAATTGTCATCGTTACAATTACATAGTACCCTAAGCTAAACAATGCACCTGCTGTACCAATGACATCTTGAAAATCTACTAACGCTAAACTTAAACAATTAGGTAATGCTACTCCAATCCCTAATAACAATATAAACATCGCTATTAAAAATACAACCATATATATTACATTCGGATTTGATCCAACAAACGTAATAACAGATAAAAGGATAGCTCCCCCTGTCATTACAAGACTACCAATATATATAATCTTCTCTGGTTTATATGTGGCAAGCAATCGTTTTGAAACTTTCGCTCCAATAATAGAAGCGGAAGCAACAACAATTCCTAAAAACCCATACATACTAGGCGATAACTGAAAGTATTCAATAAAGATAAACGGCGCTTCTGCATAATAGCTAAATAAAACACCATTCGCTCCTCCAATTAATAGCCCATATGTTACTACTTTTGGATTTGTAATCAACCGTTTTAAAACAGAAAACACATTTATTTTATTCGTTACTGAGTCCGTTTTTGTTTCCGGAAGAGAAACAAACGTATGCAGAAAAATCCCGATACTCATAACTACTAAACTAAAAAACACCATTTTAAATCCAAACATTTGATCAAGAAAGCCACCAATTAACGGTCCTATCGCCGGTGTAAAAGCAATAACTGCCGAAATTTGAGCAAACATAACGTGGCGCTTATGCCGATACGATAAACTTAACTAAATCTATACAATTCAATCAAATTTACACAAGTTAGTGCTTCATCGTGTTCTCGCAACCCCGAAGGGACGAGGGGTATAACACTCCACACGAGGCAGTATCGTTACCTCCTATTATCAAGCATTTATTTTACCCATCTTGATAAATTTATCGCAGCATTTACATCCCGATCGTGATAGCTATTGCATGAAGCACAACACCACTCACGTATTTTTAAACTCCACTGTCCTTCTGGTTGAACTGAATGGTCGTATTTTACGCCGCAACATGAGCAAATCTTGCTTGAGGCGAACCATTTATCAGCTTTTACATACGCAATGCCATACTTCTCGCACTTGTATGATAAACATTGAAAGAAGAAGTATAATTTTTGAGAGGAAAATGCTTTCGATAGTTTTTTGTTTTTTAACAGGTTTGAGATAGATAAGTCTTCCACAACAATTCTCATTGGTTTGGTTTTCACCAATTTAGCTGTTGCTTGATGGATATGGTTATTTCGGATATTCATAATTTTCCTAGATAACCGCAGGTGCTCGATTTTTGCTTTTTCATATCCAGCAGATTGAATTTTCACACCTTTTTTAAATCTCCTAGACATATCTCTTTGCGCTGACTTTTTCCTTTTCAAAAGTTTTTTAACCTTGGCGTCTTTGTTTATATTTCGTTCTTTCGTACCATTAGAAGCTACAAACAGCTCTTTTAAACCAACATCCACACCGATTGACTCATTGGTTAGTTCTTGTGATTCAAAGTCTTCTTGGAACCCCACACTAATCCACCAGTGACGACCATCAAATGTAACTCTTGGATTGGATGGTTTTTTATTTCTTGGTAGTTGTTGGCTTGTTTTCACTTCTCCAATAGACTGAATATG
>NZ_JAQFPJ010000034.1:0-28759 GCF_027712065.1 Bacillus cereus group sp. BcHK124 | reverse complement strand
CGGATGGAGATAGACTTTGCATCTAATCTAGTAGCAGAAGCTACCCTGTGGGAATGCGACTTCTTGTCGCACCATAATTATCGAAAACGGAAGTTAAAAGTATTGGTTTGAAACAAAGATATAAAGTTTCAATTCCTTTTTATTTCGCTCTTTATGTGATATATTTATAACATAAAGAGCGAAATATATCACAAAGGAGAATTTATATGAAAAATAAACTAGCTTACTTAGGATTTATTGGATTTCTAGGGTTTTTAGGTCCTCTTTCATTTTTAGGTGAAACTTCATTTACATATTACTTTTTCGCTTTCTTTTCTTTCTTTTTATATGCAAAAGTTATACCAGATGAACTTTTTATTCTACATGTTCGCATTGCTGCCACAAAAGCATTTTTCGTATCATTAGTATCAGGTGTTTTATTAATCTTAAGTATTGTTATTTTTGCAGATATACATGTAATTCGATTATTCGTTGCACTTGCAGTTGGAATACCATTAGTTACTTTTGTAATTAATTTAGAAATATTCGAACGTAGAGAAAAGAAAGGGATGCAGGATGACGTTGATTACTCGGATGAAAGAATATAGGGTAAAGTTAAATATGTCCCAAGGAGATTTAGCTAATAAGGTTGGAGTTAGAAGAGAAACAATTGGTAATCTCGAAAACGGAAAATATAACCCTTCATTAAAATTGGCTTACGATATTGCAAAAGTTTTAAAAGCACCGATTGAAGTGTTATTTTGGTTTGAAGACTAGTTTAATTCTAGTACAAGTGAATACAAGAAAAAAATGATGAATGTTCTATTCATGCTCGGTTAACATAACGTCTCATTATCGGTAACGAAGAAAAAGGCGAATCCCTTACTCTCAGAAGGGATTCGCCTTTTTCTTTTTCTATGACTCTATGCATCTTCTTATACATTCCTATTTTAGAGCGACTTTTGGCTTCCCTATAGTTCCCTATGTCTCCCTATTTTTCGCATAAAATTTTGCATACTCTTAGCGTGGTTTTTTCCGAAATACTAGCGGTCCCCCTAGTAAGGCTGCATTCTAGATTTTGATTTAACCTATAGCAAACTTATGATTTTAAAATTATTCTTGCATTTGAGTAGAAATACCATTATATTTGTATTAACAACTATATAAATAAACCATAATTTACGTGAAGGACACACCTTACGTACCATCCCAACGGTACAGGTGTGTCCTTTTTTACGTTCTAGGAGGAAAATATAATGGCAGAAGATAAGACAAACACTCAAACTGTAGAAGAACTTGGAATGGCTTTTGAAACAGAGAACGCACAAAGTGACACGATGTTTGAAACAAACTTTAATCAATTTGAGCGAGTACGTGATCATGAACTAGAGGAATTAGCCCGTATGAAACGTGAGCGTACTGTAGGAAAAGGCTTGATTACAGTCGTATCCGAAAAGCTATTCCCAACTAAAAACGGAAAGTCTGAGCGTATACAAGTACTTACAATGCAAATTGGTACTCATACAACAGCATATTGCCCCATTACAGAGGCAGGTATAAATGTTCCTAAAAATCCTCAATGGCTAGTTGGTAGAACAAAGCCTTTAATCATTGAACACTTCCAGAAAACGGAGGAAGGCAACTTTGCTGTTGTATCTATCACAGCAGGGGAATTGGCACTTCAAAAAAGATTATATGAAGAAGTGACAGCGCAAGAGGGTAACAAGGTATACACTGGAACCGTTTCAGGACATATCCCATCTGCACAAACTGTTTTAGTTGAAGTGCATGGTGTAACAATAGGTGTAAGGTACTCACACTGGTCCTATACATTCGTTCGTCCGGAGGATATTGTCATTGGTGATGTTGTAGAACTTATCATCGATAAAGTAGGGGAAAAGAATGGCCGTTATGAATTTAGAGGAAATAAAAAGAAACTAGAAACAGATCCAATTGAAAAGTTGTTAGAACTAAAGAAACGCCGTGACCGATTTGTAGGTAAAATTGTAGGGGTAGACGCTATTGCGGGTATTTTCGTAGAGGTTGCACCAGGAATTCAGTTTAAAGGACTTAAGAGCCGTAATCTTGCCAATCCAACTGTAGAAGATGCGAAAAATCAAACGATTGTTACATGTGAGCTGCTTAATATCGACGCGAAAAATAGAAAAGGTACAGTGCGTATCCTAAATTATCCGCAGGGACAAAGTAAAAAAACTAATTCGTCAATTTTCCAATTTTAATGGATGACTATGCGTACAATAGAGAAACAATTGCCCACTTATGTCCCTTCTATTCCTCATTTATCAAGTGAGGATGTACAGGGACTTCAAATATATCGGATACATGAACTGGATAAAACCTATGTATTCCATTCTTTTGACGAATTGGTTAAGTTTAAGCAGCGTTTAACAGAAGAACAGTATGCCTTACTTACTTTCATTGGGGTTCATACATCTGTTCGATTTAATCATTTATTATATTTATTTAAGGATAAATATTCGCGTAAGAAAATAAATGATGCACTTCAAGGATTACTTTACTACCGTCTGATTGAAAAATGGCAAGTGGAGAGTTTTGAAATGGAGATCTTTGAAGAAACATATACGTTATCCGACAATGGTTACAAATTTTTAAAATACTGGGAAGGAAATATGTTCTTCTTTGCCCCAGAACGAATTGATAATCACGGTAAATATGTTCACTTACGTTATTGGCACGATATAGAATTAATCTGCCATCTGCGTTATGCTCCATCATTTTTAGGACATATTATGCATCCATCTATTAGTAAAGGGGTTTTTACCCCTCCTTTAAGTTTTGCAGTGCAAGGCGGAGTAAATCATATATTTAATTTCGTTGTATACTCAACACTACTAACAGATAAAAAAGATCGTTTAAAACGAATTATTGCTCGATGGAAAGATTTCGTAGAATCAGGAAAAGATGTTATTATGCAAGATTTAGGAAACAATCCTACTGTATTAGTTATATATGTTTCTACTGAAAATCAAGCAAAACAAATTAATAAAGAACTATTACTCGACTTGCTCCCTGGTAAAGTATTGTTATGTATAGGAGAAACCTTGCATATAGAAGGATTACAACATGCATTTTACCAGCCCCTTGCAGAAGGGGAGATTAAACAATTAAATACAAAGCTATTCGCAACAAACTAAGCCACCCTTACAAGCTATTGATTCATTTTAAAGGGTGGCTTGTTTGTTATATAAAAAAGCGTGGAATATTTAAAAATAAATTAAGAAAACGAATTATCCTGTATCTCCCTCTATACAAATTACGGATTTTAAGAAATAATATTCTTTGACACCTTTATGCAGAAAAACAATATATACAAATATAAACATTCGTGTAAAGGAATATTTATGAAAGGAGTAACACATTGCTACGTATACAACGAGGGTACATGTATGATCCAGATGATAATGAGGTCATTGTGAACGAAATTTTCTACAACGCTGCATCCGAACAAAAGTTAGGAAGCAAAATGAGTGTGTTTGCTGCAGACAAACTCCCATCTTCCATTTTTAAAAAAGTTCAAGAAAACGAAAGTATGTCTTATATGGAAAGTATGGAAGTAGAAGAACAAACCATTCCAGAAATACTTTGTTATTTAAACCAAAATCAAAAGCCAGAAAAGCTCTATTTTGAAATGCAGTACATGAAGTAACAACAAGAACTGAAATAAGAGGGGATTTATAAACGTTGATACAGGGGTATAATTATATGGTAGATAAAACAACTACATATAAATTCCCTTCTTATTTTTGTTTTCTTAAAACAATTGAATATGATATAAAAATAGATTAATATATAACTATATTTATTGTTTAATTGATTCCGTTTATTCCCACACCTTTTTTGTGTTGTGGTTGAGTTGTAGAAGCAAGTTGCGTCTTGTTTCATTTATGAGAGGGCTTCTTTGAGCCGATTAGTGTATATATAGCTTATTTTGCTATGCACATTTTTAATCGACTTAAAGAAGCCCTTTTTGTGTTGTCTTTAAGTTAGGAAATATTTATATTAGACCATTTAGGCTAAACGAATAATAAGAGTGATTAAAGCACAATTTTAAAGTGCTTTTTTCTATTTTAAGGGGGAAATAGAAATGAAATTTTATAAGGTTAGTTATGGAGAAGAACTTGCTATAAAAATTATTGCAGCCAATAGTCCATATGAAGCAGTAGGATTTTATTTAATGGAAGCGCAAAGTGATTATGGTGAAGTAGAGTACGTTAATATAAAACGATTAGATTTGCATGAGCGAGTAAAGGTAGATTATGGACATATAGCAATCTATGACACCGTAGAAGAAATCTATCATCGTCAAAAGATTGTAAATTTCCCATGTGTTATAGCAAATTTACTACCATAAATTTAATAAAGTAGGTGTATATTATGAATGTTGAAAAAGAATTAAGAGAGATTTTATATTGTAAACAACTTATGAGGGATATGTTCTCTTTGTCAATTGAGAGAATCGAATATTTAGGTAAAGGGACAGTCTATATGTATTTTGCAGTAGTTTCAGAGCATGAACCGAATGTTTTCTATCGTATAGATAAAGATCTTGATACATTCAGGTTTGAAAAAGGCTCCTGGGCCTATGCTATTACACTGTAAAAAAGCTAATTTAGAGAATGTCGAATAATAAAAGCGGTAAGAAATTTCAACCAAATCCAAGGGTTTATCATATCCTACTTTTGTTAAGAATTTCTGAACTCTCCGTTTTTAAGAACATTTCATAAAAGAGACATAGTACAGTAGATATAGAATGGAATGCAACTATAGAAAATATGGGATTTATATATAGGTAAGGAACTTGTTGCAATGCTAAAAGCACAAGGAATTAGAAAATGTAAACCTGAGAGGAGCACTACAATATGATTACAGTTAACCGAGGATATATGTATGATCCAGATGATAATAAGGTCCTAATTACCGAAATTTATTATGAAGCTGCTACAGATACTAAATTAGGAAGTAAAATGGATAGCTTATCTTACTCAGCCATTCCTAATGAGATTAAAGAAAAAATAGAAGCAGCCGCTTCATTATCCTATGTGGAAAGCATTGAGATGTCTCAGCAATTAGCTGTCGTATATCAAAATGAAATTAACATGTATGGAAAACCAGAAAAATTATACTTTGAGTTAACTAGTATATAAGAGGGAAAAAAGACATTGGACGTATTTGTTCAGTGTCTTTTTTATTAATTTATAGAGGAGAATATAAAATGAATAGTGTAACTGAAATAGAAACAAGTCTTTGGACAATTTGTGTAGGGGATATTTTTAGCAATGGTCGTATGCCATACCATCTAAAAGTTGTAAAAATTGAAGTAGAAGATATGATGAAACCAGACGATGCGAAGGTATATAGTATACCTGTTCACCCTAAAAATCATAGAAGACGTATGAAAATAATGGATGTTTCAGAACATGTTTCTTATCGAGCTTGGTATTATAATGAGTTTTGGAGCAAATAATATACTATGGATGAAAGAGTGATACGGTTGTTTCACTCTTTTTTACTTGCATTAAAAATAAAGATAGTTTAATATACAGATATATTTATTATTTAATTGATTCCGTTTATTCCCACACCTTTTTTGTGTTGTGGTTGAGTTGTAGAAGCAAGTTGCGTCTTGTTTCATTTATGAAAGGGCTTCTTTGAGCCGATTAGTGTATTTATAGCTTATTTTGCTATGCACATTTTTAATCGACTTGAAGAAGCCCTTTTTGTGTTGTCTTCAAGTTTGGAGTTATTGTATAGCCAGCACTTTAGGCAATTATTTTATTAATTAGGGGGAAACATCATGAATTTAGCCATGGAAAAATCACAAGGGAAATTACAAAATGATGCTCATTTACATGACATTATTAAAGAAATTAAAGAACTAGCTAATCCTTTATGGATCAGTTCTTTATCAATGTTGCAAGCGCACAATCAAAACTTCAATACGAAAGCTACGACATTTAAGGATATTACCATTTCTGATTTAAGAGATTTGAAAGTAAGTTTAAGTCTCATTTATGCAGCAAGGAATATCAGTTGTAAAAGTATAGAGGATTTGAATAAGCGTCTATCCATTCAGTCAGGAAAAGATATTACTTCCTATGAGGATTGGCTGCTTCATGAAAACAGAGGAATTATATGTGAAATGATTGATGAACTTCGAAAGAAAGAGTGGTAACACCCAGATTCGAAATAACAAGTAATACAGGAGGATTATTATGACGAATATAATGGAAAGTTTACAAGCTGAATTTCCGTTCGAACAATTAGGTTGGAAAATTACACATACATTTGAAAGCCAAGGTCGTTTTTTTGCGTATGTAGCTCCATTTGTTGACGCACGCGCCATTCAGGACCGATTTGATGAAGTCTTTGGTATTGATAAATGGCAAGTGTCTTATGAAAAATGGGGTGAGAAGGCAACGAAATGTACCATATCAGTGTTTTTGAATGAACGTTGGATATCAAAAGAGGATGGAAGTGAAGAATCTGACTACAGTTCTGTAAAAGGTGGCTTTTCGAATAGTTTAAAAAGAGCTGCTGTACTTTGGGGCGTGGGAAGATACCTTGTGTGAACTGTTCTCGCACAAAAAGTTGTGGAAACACACTATATAAAAGCGAGGGAACTATAAAATGTTCTAACTGCATGTTTGACTATCAAGACTCGGAAGTAAGTCTTGCAAGAACATCGTAAACTCTTGAAAAGGTCTAATACTACGGATAGCAATAATAGAGAACCCTATCATTGTTATGAGCCCGTTGAAGGCGGTGAAAATCGAACCTAAATTCCTCAGGGAACATGGTAAGAAAAGTAATCGGGACGCCATAAAATAGCTATGGATAGAATGAATCATAGATTCTGGCGAATCACTGAATGTACGTGTCGATACTATCCGTTCCTTAGAAATATGGAGGAGGTAAAACCATACCTTTTCAGTTGTGGAAATGATAATAAGGTATATCAAATCTGCGGATAGGGACTATACCCTATTCATCTAATGAATCAAATTACGATTAGTTCATTAGTAACTGACGGCATAAAGGTGAGTCCTAAGGCTATATGTAAGGCTAAAACATGTGGAACAGTTGAAGTTGGTGAGAACGTCATACGATGGTTAATTATCGGTTCGTGGATATAAGGTATTACACATACAATACTGAAGTTCCTTAACACCAATGGCAGTAGGGTCATAGTACCAAAGAAGGTTATGTAATATAACTAGAGGGAAGGGCCCAAGTCTAATAATCATGCAAAGGCAAAATTATTCTAGGAATGTGTAACAGTAACCGACTAAACCTTAGAGCAAAATCTCAGCAAAAGAGGTGATGCAATTTGGTGCGAAAACTAGAAAATACTCTTGAATCAGAAACAGAATTAAAGAGAACATTAGACAAGCTGTACTCAAAAACAAAAGAGCATATGGAAAAAAAGACGAGAATCAAACACACATCTCTCCTTGAAATTGCGATGTCAAAACCTAATATTGTCACTGCGATACACTCGCTAAAAAGCAATAAAGGCTCCATGACTCCAGGGGTAGACGGAAAAACAATCCAAGACTACCTCAGACTATCCGAAGAAAAACTTATCGAGTTAATTCGTGGTAGACTCACAAATTTCAAGGCGCACCTAATAAAACGTGTGTTTATTCCAAAGGCTAATGGCGGACAACGACCTCTCGGTATTCCAACCATAGAAGACCGGATAATTCAACAAATGATGAAGCAAGTCTTAGAGCCTGTACTCGAAGCACAATTCTTCAAATACAGCTTTGGGTTTCGACCAGAAAGAACTACCTATCATGCGTTGGAAAGAGTAAAAGTCCTTGTTCATAACACTGGGTATCACTGGATCGTAGAAGGTGATATTCGTCAATTCTTCGACAAAGTAAACCATAGGATTCTTATAAAAAAACTATGGAGCATGGGAATCAAAGATAGACGAATATTGTGCCTAATAACGGAATTCCTCAAAGCTGGAATCTTCAAAAATATCATTAGAAATGACAATGGTACACCCCAAGGTGGCATATTAAGCCCCCTCTTAGCAAATGTATACTTACATTCCTTCGACAAATGGGTTGCCAAGCAATTTGAAGAATTTACAACCAGACATGAGTATTCGAAACACGATCATAAATTACGAGGTTTAAAATCTTCTAACCTTAAGCCAGGCTATCTAATCAGATATGCTGATGACTGGGTTCTAGTCACTAATAACAAATCCCATGCTTATAGATGGAAGACTGTTATCAAGAATTTTCTTCAGAAAGAACTTAAACTTGAACTATCCGAAGAGAAAACAAGAATAACCAACATCAGGCATAAGCCAATAGAATTTCTTGGCTTCAAATACAAGGTAGTCTTAAAAGGTGTAAAAGGAAAAAAGAAGAAGGATAAAAAGACAAGATATATCAGCCAAATAACTCCTTCTGATAAGAAGATTAAAAGAAAAGTAAAAGAACTCAGAGCCACACTCACTTCTCTCGGCAAAAGATTAAGCCACGATAAACTGAGTAATGCACAGCTAATCTTAGCCTATAACTCAAAGGTTAGAGGATTAATAAATTATTATTCATATGCCACCGAATCTCCCATAATGGATAGAGAAGGTTATAAGTTAAGAAAAAAGACTTTTAATCTTCTATCTAGGCGTGGTGGGGTCTTACATCCTATCAACAAGTGTATTAACCTTGCGGACAAATACCCTAAACGGACACAAAAGACTTTAGCTATTAAAACCGAAGTTGGCTACATTGGCATTATGCATTTAAACCTAACCAAGATGAACGAAAACCTATATAAACAAAAGGTTCAAAATGAAACTCCATACTCTCCTTCGGGACGTAAATTAATCGAGCGAAGAAAGGGAACAAAGGAGTTCAGTGTCAGACTAGATGAAATTACAAGCCTCTCTCTCCTTGAGAAAGTCAGGAAAAAACTTGTGAATTCACCCCGATACAATTTTGAGTACTTTATGAATAGAGGATATGCGTTCAACAGAGATAGAGGAAAATGTAGAATTACAGGAGTCCCACTTGGGAAGCACAACCTGCATGTTCATCACATTAATCCTAATCTCCCGTTAGAAGAAGTCAATAAGCTGCCAAATCTAGCCTGTGTAGATAAGGAAATTCACAAGGCAATACACAATGAAGTTGATATGAGCAGCATCTTGAATAATAAGGAAATTAATAAACTGAAACGATTCAGGAACAAAATTCATGCTATTTGATTATTAGATGGAGCGCCGTATGAGGTGAAAGTCTCACGTACGGTGTGGACCGGGGGAAAAGCCACTCTTAACAGGTAATGCTGAAGAATTGGCTTACCTATCGGTATTATAATGTAAAACCTATAAAAGTAGAACTTTCTACACGTAGCAATGGTCCAAATAGTATCTATGTTTCTTATCAAAAGAAAGGGTACCATTTCACACCACCTACTATGTTACAACAAAAACATAAACAAGGAAGTTCAAAGAAGGAACCATCGAATGGCCAAGTAAGTCTAGGAGTATTAATTCAAAACATACAAGAGCTTGCAAAACCATTAAGTATTACATCCAAGGAGATTCTACTTGCCTATAATCACAATTATAACGCACAAGCAAGAACCTTTGAGGATACGACGATTGGTGGTTTAGAAGGAATGCTAACTAGTTTACAGTTGATTCACGAAGCGAAGAATATTCGTCCTGGAAATGAGAAACAGCTTAACCGGTGGTTATCAGCTCTTATTCCTGGTGATGTTACGTCCTTTAGAGAATGGTTACTTCATGATCATACAGAAGCCATTCATCAACTTATAGAACAGTTAAAAAAACAACAAAGCGCGTAAACCTTTGTTTTATAGCAGGAAAACGAATGAACAGGATATGAGGTCTGTTCTTTTTTTATTACTTTTTGGAGGGATTTATTATGCAATTTACTATTAACCGTACATTATTTATCGAAAAATTAGAGAAAGCTAGTGCTACTGTAGACGTTAAAAACCCAATGCCTGCATTACAAGGTGTTTTATTGGATTGTAATTCAAAGGGAATGATTCTAATGGGGTCAGACGGTACAGAAACAGTAACATTAGTAACTCGCTTTAACGTAAACAGTGGGGATTGTACTGAACCGGGGAAGGTGCTTTTTGCAGCTGCTCCGGTACTTAAAACAATTAAGAAATTCAAAAGTGAATTCATCGGTCTTGAACATAAAAACAATGAGCTAAAAATCGTAGAAAGTAAGAAGAAACAATTTAGCTTTTGTACCATGGATCACGAAGAATATCCTGAAATTAAAATTGAAGCAGGGGAAGACTGGATTTCACTTTCACAAGAACAATTTGTATCAATGGCCAACGGAACATTACATGCTATTCCTGCAATGGATACACGTAAAATCCTAACAGGTGTGAACTTAAAATCAGTTGATGATAAGTTCTTTAGTATAGCAACTGATGCTCACCGTTTAGCCCGTTTACATTTTGATTGTACAAAGATCACTATCGCAAAAGATGGTGGAGTCGTGTTACCGATTAAGTCTCTTAAAACAGCTCTTAAGCTCTTTAATCGTGAAACAAATTTACAATTAAAGCTAATTAGTGATACACAGCTGTTGATCCGTGGCGAAAGTATTATTTATCAGTCTAGATTATTAGCTGGTACATATCCTGATACGGCACGTATGGTACCCGGCGAATTTAAAAGTGAAATACAACTATCACGTGAAGAATTTAAAAACACGTTGGAGCAGCTTTCAGCATTTTCTTCCTTAATCGTACTTACGTCAGAAGGAAAAGAAAGCATCCATCTTAAACCACAAAATTCTCAAGTAGGTACTGCAAGTGTAGAAATTCCATGTAATCAAGTAGAAGCATTTACATTGGCTTGTAATGTGGAATATCTGCTGCAAGCACTACAAACGATAACTTCTGAAACAATCGCGATAAAAATGATTAGTAATCAGAGACCTATCGTTGTAGTGGGAGCAGAGGATACAACTCACTCTAATCTGCAGTTAATTCTACCGGTTCGCGTGTAAGGGGGCATCCAAATGAGTATGAATCACAGTGACTTCTTTGACTTTTTACAGTCAAAAGAAGTCCTTCCTAATAATCAAGAACTTCGTCAATCCTTTGAATCGATTATAAATGGATTTATTGCAAACGAAATGCCTGATTTAGAAAACATACCATTAGAACATATAGATGAATTTGAAAAGCAATTTGAACAGCTACGTCATTATGTCACGTTTTATAGTGGTAATTCATTTCGTATAAATGGTCCAGATTGTGAATTAAAAGAAATGCTACATTTACATCTTTTCACTGAACAACTAGAAGATGTAGAAAAGCAAGGGCTAGAAGATGAGATATTTATTTAATCAAGGAAATGAGATGAAAGTATACATTCGGATACTACGCATACAAAAATTAATTCGTAAATATAACATCCCATTCTTAATCAATATCAATGATTTTCACAGGGACAAGTTGCATATCACAAGTGAACTATTATTCGAGTCGCTTGCGCGTTTTAACGAGCAAACAAGTATATTTTGTCACTTTGCCTTTGGAACTGAAGAAGACCTGTTAGATGGGACGTTATTTAGCTCAGAAGACATGTATTCGAATTTCGCTTCGGATATTAGTTCTATGGCTGCGGAAGGATGTTACTTCGATACAGCTGGTTACTATTTATGTATAGGATCGGAACATATAACACAATCTGATTTTCAATTCGTGTTACATGAATTTTCGTTTAACACCTATCAAAGTGAAGCGTATCCCAGTCATATTTTGATTGAATTTCTAGAGGATGGTTATGAACAGTACTCATTTGATGAATGGGTACTTTCTTATTATGAAATTATAATCCGTCTTGCGGCAATGATTCGAGAAAAGACGAAGGGGAACCAGGTATGAAATTATTATTTACATACAATCAGCAGAAAGTAAGAAGGTATCTACTTTCGTTAAAAATACAAAAGAATGCTCACTTACTACATGAATTACTTGCAGATAAGAAACATGAAGAAGAAATCTACATATTAGATTGTTTAGAGCACTCAAGAGAAATAGACTTCAGCAAGATTTCGGAACGAGCCATTCAACAAGTAATGGCTGCCGTTTCTTATTTAGAAGAGGACTCCAATTTCCCTATTAATTTAGATTCGAAAACTTTACTTGAAATAATCATGATTGCGGAAAAATCTTTAGATACTGATCTTTCCTGCTTCTATACATCGCAATTGTATCTTATGGAGATATTTATGCGTATGTATAGATTAGGAATTCCCGTAAAAGATTATTACCCCAATTATTTAGAACAAGATAATTTCGAAGAATACGATTGTGAGGATTCATTTAAAAGCTGGGGGGATGACTTAATTCAAGATATGAAATTACATCATGAAGAGGTAGATAGCGACGATAAAGATACTCTAATCATATATTCGAATCTATTTCATATACCCATGGATGAATTAAACCGCATTATCGAGAATGCATGGAGTCCAATTGGTGAAATGTTCTCTAATATCAAGATAGAGGATCAAAGTTTCTTTCATTCAATCCAGAATCAGTTTGATATACGTATGCTTTACCAAGCTGAAGAGGAAAAACTTTACCTTTTCTATGATGATGATACATATTTTCCAGCAATTAAACGAATTGAGATGTTACTTCGTATCTTTGAAGAGATACAGTTAACAAAAAATATAGCAAGTTAGTACAGAGGGCCTAAAAATGAAGAAATTATTTAGCTATGCATCTAATGTAGCGATGTCAAACTACTTACTATCACTTAAGTTAAACAAAACTTATAGCATTGTATGTTGGGAACAAATTAAACAAAGATATCAAGAGGAAATATATATATTAGAAAGCCTTTCTAAAGATATAGAGATAGATTTCAACAAAATCTCTCATGGGGCAATTGGTAAAATCCTAACTTGTGTGGATTTTCTAGATGAAAACCAATCACTAAGGTGGGAGGACATAGAAACAACAGATACGATTGTAATCTTCTTACTTTCCATGAACCTATTAAACATAAATCTATCTAAATTTTATTCATGTCAATTTCATTTCTTACATTACTTTAAAAGGCTGCATGCGCTTTCGATTGATGTAACACAGTATTCTCCATCGTATTTAGAGCGAGAGAATATCTATGAATTAGACCATGAAGAAGGATTTAAAGAATTGGGTACGGACATGATCGAAGATATGGGCTTAGAAGCTTTTCCAATTGATGAAGAAGAGCATGAAAAGCTCTCCACATTATTCGACATACCATTAAAGGAAATACAGGAAGCTGCAGAGGACACATGGGGTGCTATAGCTGAAACGATAGATGGCATATCACCAAAGCATAAAGAAAAAATTTCAATATTACTAGATTGTTATCCAGTAAGGTATTCTTACCAAATTAATGAGGAATCTCTTTATCTCTATTATGGCGAGGAACCATTATACGGGCCATATAAATTTGAAATGTTACTAGATTTATTGGAAGCAATCTATACGCAGGGGGAAACAACAAATGAAGACAGTAGCAATATTTGATGCTTTAGAGCCAAAAGGAATTGTAACCATACAGCAATTTAACAACGAATTATCACGTGGAGAAACTGCCGTTACTTTTAAGGACTTTTATTTAGCTTTAAAAGAAGTTATGGAGCAGGGTACACAAGATAATACTCATTACTCTAGTGGCGTACTCCCAAAAGGTTGTATAAAACACGAGGTGTTATCTAAGAGTGGAGATAAACAAGCTGTTTGGATTGAAGTACCAAAGGCTCAGTGGGATATTCATTTTTTTGAACGACCGTTTCAACAAGTAGGCTTTCCACGTCTATTATTTCGTTATACGGTGTACCAAAAACGAGTTACGAATATCTCTGTCTTTGCTGTAAAAGAAGATATGGAGTTAGAAGAAGGAATGAAATTATATCAATTTCCATATTCTAATGTTCATCCTAGTGGATCTGTATGTACGGGTAGAGTTGTGATACCTGAATTCCGGACTTTAAAAGATTTAGAAACATTTCATGTTTTATTCTTTGCAAGTTCATTCAACCATGACCTTACACATACTCACACGGAACCAGTAGGAGAGTTATTTAAACGATTTGAAAACCAAAGTTTTGATGATTCTATTCTAATAGAATCAGAAATTACTTTTTAATAAATAGCGGGATTATATACAAGAAAACATACTAGGAGGATTTTTAATATGACTAACTTATTCGATTTTTTTGATATGGAAAAACAAGTAGAGGAAACAACAGTACCAGTGAAAAAAGCTGCTTCAGAGCAAGCCACTGCTAAAAAGGAAGAAAAAAAGGAAAAAACAAAAGATAAGACAAAGAGTAGTAAGAAAGTTAAGGCTACAAAATCTACAGATTGTCTAGATAAAATCAATACAACAACGGTTGTTCGTCACGTAGTATTTGGAGATATACCGTTAGTAGATTGGTTTACAGAAGAAGAAATTACACATGGAATCGCTGTTCAAAATGGAGATTCAACAGATGTAAGAAAAATAGAAGCAGAGGACATCCGCGTAAAATTAGAGCATCGTTATCCCTCATTTGTTAAAGGCTTAACTGTCATTAAATTTGATGAGGATACAAATGCACTACTTCCGATTTTAACTGTCGGCGCAAAAGGAGCAAGTACTGTAGAGGGACAATCTATTTCAGATTGTCCTTTTTCTTTTGGTGCTTGGCGTAAGCATTTTTTACCTGGGGATTTTATTCCGAGGATCTTATTAATGGACTTTATCATTATTGCACAGGCCATTTCTCGTAAACGTGATTGCGAATTACATGCTGATATCTATTTCAATACAGAGCGTGGTTATTTTATGGACTTTCCACGCCAGCAGGTAGCAACTGAAATTGTAATCCCTGAAACGAATATAGAGATGCAGTCTATCGCTATGAAAATTATGGAGATACATAGTCATCATCGTTTCTCTGCTGAACCAAGTGATTTAGATGATCAAAGTGAACGGGCTCCTATTCTTTATGCAATTGTTGGCAGAATAGAGGATGTTTTCCCTGAACTACTTGTACGCACTTGTGTAAATGGGGAATTTCATTCTATTAACCCTAACTTTATATTTGCAGGAGAATATGCAACGAAAGGGATAAGCCAAAATTACGATTTAAGTAGGATCACACTTTTAAAATAGATACACAAGGGGGCGTAAAAGAGACATATTTTATGTCTCTTTCTTTATTATGACAACATTAAAAACAATTCACGGCTCAATGTTTACAAAGATAAAGCACTACATGTTAGTTCTTACAAAGAATAAACATGCAATAGAGGAATCGCATGATGACTATAAGCTATTTCAATTTATGTGCAAGTTAGAGATGAATCACATATATAAAGCATTAGAAGGACAGAGGAAGGAGTCATTTATGCTGCACCGATACTATTGATGCATTCATTTGACTTGTATACCGTGCATAGGATTACAAATTTATCGATTCCATTTCTACGAAATTTAGAGAATACACAATCAAAAGAAAATAGGGGGCTATAAAAATGAGTATTGTTATTGATATTGCAGAAGGAAAGAAGATTGTACCACATATTGTATTAGTAGGTGCTGGAGGAAACGGAGGATTAATTTTACAACATATTGCTCAAATGATGAGTATTTTTCAATTGGATGGCGAAATTGTAGTTGCAGATCCAGACACGGTTGAAGAAAAAGTGCGCCCATAAGGGCCTTGTAAACTCTGATTTAGTAAATCAGCGGGTGAAGTGAAACAAGGTAATAACCCGACACCGGTAGCCTTATCCGTAATCGAAAGTGAGCGGGGAGTGTAGCATGGCTGCAACGGGATAAGTCACTCTAATGTCATGAGTGCGACTGAATTTCTAGGTGTACCGTGGTAAACAAGGTTGAATGCTAAACTGCGTGAAGGATAAATCAAGGGGTCTTATCAACGATCATATCGAAATAGACATTGGAACGATATGTCTCTAGTTCATCTCATCTATTTTTTGTGGAGAGAGATGTGTTTCACACTAGAGAACCAACTAAAGTACATTAGTAAAGATTGAAAGTCCCAACCGATATTACTACAAACTATTTACAAGGTACTAAATGGGGATTACCTAAGTGGAAGCGCCATTTATGGCTATAGAGGATGATTTCAAGGTGAAAACCAAGAAATGTGGCTCTTGAATATTCCATATGGTAACGGAGCCTTCGTAGTAGTCAGAGATAGGGAAAGCCTATCACACTAACGTATGACAAATCACGTTAGGTCATGATTGTGAAATCAAGATGGCGAAGGAAGGCAGTCAATTAGTTCATGATGATAATAAACAGGAAGGAAGCGAGATGCTGATGAGAAATCCAGTTTATGTATTGAACACCTTGTCAAAGAATACTATTAAAGAAAACTATAAGTTCAACAGATTATATAGAAATCTTTATAATCCGGAATTCTACTATAAAGCTTATCAAGAAATATATGCCAATCCAGGTAATATGACTAGAGGAACCATAAATAACACTGTTGATGGTTTTTCAAAAAATAGAGTATCTAAAATCATCAACAATATTAAAAATGGTAACTATAAACCTACCCCTGTTAAGCGAGTATATATTGATAAAAAAGGGAGTAAGAAAAAACGTCCTCTTGGGGTACCGACATTTGACGATAAACTTGTTCAATTAGTAATAAAGTACATCTTAGAAGCTATTTATGAACCAAACTTTTCTGAGAACTCACATGGATTCAGGAAAAATAGGGGTTGTCATACAGCCCTTAAACAAATTAAAAAGAGTGGTAGTGGAACTAAATGGTTTATTGAAGGTGATATTCAAGGTTTCTTTGACAATATTGATCACCATATCCTAATTAACCTACTAAGAAAACGTATCAATGACGAAACACTTATCGGGTTAATATGGAAGTTCCTAAGAGCTGGGTACATGGAGGATTGGCAATTCCACAAAACATTCAGCGGAACACCACAAGGAGGTATTCTGAGTCCACTTCTTGCTAACATATATCTAAACGAACTAGATATATACATGGCAAAATACGCTGAAAGGTTCGGAAAAGGTCAACCAAAAGACAGAGAAGTTGATAAAAGATATCAATACTTACACCTCAAAATAAAAAGAGGTCGTAAGAAAGCTGACTTACTAAGAGAACAAGGTAAACTCAATGAATCTCAAGAGTTAATCCATCAAGTCAACGAATGGATTAAGGAAAGAGGGCAACGCCCTTACTATAATCCAATGTCGGATAAATTCAAGTCCCTAAAATATGTTAGATATGCTGATGACTTCATTGTAATGTTAATCGGCAGTAAAGATGATGCCAAAGCCATTAAATTTGATATAGCTCAATTTCTCAATGAAGAATTGAAATTAACTTTATCAGAAGAAAAGACACTTATCACCCACTCTAGCAAGAAAGCAAAATTTCTTGGATACAATGTCAATATCACTAGAAATGAGCTATTTACCAAATACTCAGTGAAGGGTGCTAAAAGAAGACATCATAATCTAAAAGTAAGACTTGAAATCCCCCATGAAGCATGGCGAAATAAATTACTTGCCCTGAATGTTTTAGAAATGAAGTATGTGAATGGGAAAGAAACTTGGAAACCAAAGCATAGACCAGAAATGGCACACTTAGATGATCTGGAAATACTACATAATTATGTATTACAGATTAGAGGGATGTACAACTACTACAAATATGCAGTTAATTCAACGGTACTCCAAAAATTCAGTTACGTTCTAGAATACAGTATGTATAAAACGTTCGCCAATAAATATAAAAGCTCAATTGGAAAAATCAAGGGGAAATATTGCAAAAACGGTGTATTTGTAGTCAATTACAAAGATAAAAAAGGCAAACAACGCTCTCATTCTTTCTACAAGGAAGGGTTTAGAACGGTTGATATAACTAAGATGAAAACACAAGAAAATAACATCGACAACATGGTAGCCTCAAGAGCTCACATGTCAACAACTAGCCTTATAGATAGATTGTCAGCCAACAAATGTGAACATTGTGGTAAAACCGATTCTAACTTAGTAATGCACCATGTTCGAAAAATGAAAGATGTTGAGAAAGGCAAAGCCAAATGGCAAAAATTAATGATTGCCCGTAGACGCAAAACATTAGCCGTTTGTGAGGATTGCCATAATGAAATTCACTATGACATGAGAGTAGAACTTATAGCGAAAAATAGAAAAAAATAACTCTGACAAGCAATTGATGGAGAGCCGTATACTCTGAGAGGAGTACGTACGGTTCGGTGAGGGGTTTTGAGAAACCTGTCATAGCAATATGACAAGGCGCTCGCTTCCTACTCTACAACCTTGGAAATCAACTCTTTATTCGACCTGATGTTGGTAAATACAAAGCACAAGTACTGGCTCGTCGATATAAAGCTGGCTATAACGTTCCTATCTCTTCCTTTACGTCACAGTACATAGAAGACATAGAAACAATGCAGCAGTTGTTTGGTAATAAATATGATTTATTAAAAAAACAACATAAAGACGACTACTTGTATCTGCCAATTGTAATTGGGGCAGTAGATAATATGTTTTCTCGTGAGGTCTTTCATCAATTCTTCCATCAATCGGATAATCTTCTTTACATCGATGTAGGGAATACAGCTGTAACCGTTCCTGATAATTGGAGAGAAGTAAATAAAAGACATTGGACACCTCAACAAATAGCTGATTATAAAAACAGTGGTTATAACGGACAAGCAGTATGTGGAGTTAAATTGAATGGCGAGGTCATTCTTTCACCGCTTGGCGATTTATTTCCGGATGCTTTTACGAAAAAAGAAACGGCTCCAAGTCAATTAAGTTGTTCCGAATTAGCTGCTTCAGAACCACAGCGCGTTATTACCAATAAGTTCGCTGCCATGACTGTTGCCCAATTCGTTAACGAACTCTTTGATGAAGGTACCGTATCGAATCACTATATCATTTTCCAAGCTCAAAAGGCTTTTATGAAAGCTGCACCAATTGAGAAGTAATGATATAGGAGGGGACAAGATGAGAGTGTATCAATTAGATTCCACTCAATTACAACACAGTTTAACACCAACAAACATGTGTAATGGTGTTCTACAATACTACCAATATAAACAGTATACCGTTGTATCTGTACTTGATTTATCAAAGCAAGATTCCGAAATGATACCATTGCTTCTGGCTTGTTTAGCAGGGGCTTTGATTCATTTCAATCCGGATTCTTTTTTAGCGAAGGATGAATCTAGCATTTTATATTGGTGTAGAAAGAACTTTAAAGGATTTCATAGTATCTCTGACGATGGATTTTTACAAGATTTCAAGCAGATATACGAATGTTATCAAGCATTGCAGAACGTTGGGAAACAAGAGAAAAATATAAAAATAAATATGTAATAGCAAGGAGAAGAGGAACACATGTATAATATACTTAAACGTCAATATAATTACTTTATCCGAGGAGTGATTCGGATTAACGAAGAAGTACAAAGGGAATTGGACCTATTGGTGCAAAAGATTCGTGAAACTGTATCTTCTGTCCAAAAAATCATCCTTTTTGGCTCTCATGCATATGGCACACCAAATGAAGACAGTGATTTTGATCTCTGTATTGTTGTGGAAGGTGTCGGAGAAAGAAAAAGAGAAGTCATTAATCGTATCAATTGGGGTATTTATGATGTTATGGAAACACCAGTTGATATTTTAGTGTATGGGCCAGAAGAGTTTCAAGAACGTGCTAACCGTACCGTAACTATGGAACATAAGATTGCACTAGAAGGGAAGGTCCTATATGAGAAATACTGAGGATCTAAAAGAATGGGTATTCATTGCAAAATCTGATTTAGATTCTGCTGGTTACTTAACTCACATGAAACCTTTCCCTACTGCAATTATTTGTTATCATAGTCAACAATGTGTGGAAAAACTTCTAAAAGGATTTCTTGCACTAAATGGTAGAATAGTCCCAAAAACTCATAACCTTTTAATGCTGCACAAATCTTGTTGTAGATTAGATGAGGAGTTCTCATTGATTTTAGAACAATGTGTGCAGCTGAATGGTTATGCTACAGACATTCGTTATCCGTATTTTGAAGCACTTACTGTTCAAGATGGATTAATCGCTATACAACATGCTCAAAAAGTAATGAGTTTTTATATGGAAAAGTTAAACAAGTTGAATATACATGAAATCACAGTTGATTAAAAATAGAGGATATACATAAAAGAGAGTGCCTATTAGATAGGGACTCTCTTTTTCTATCTAATAAAAAAGGAGGAATGCTCCATGGCAGTATGAAATGATACTTTGCTATGGGGATAACAATATAACTCTGAATATTTATTAAGAAATTAAAGAGGAATCACCAAGTAATAAAGTGGCAATGCAATGTTTCAAACATGGAATATAAATTTAACTAGAATCAAAAACATGAGTTTAGTACTGTACTAAACCCATGTTCTAGAAGTTATTTACTTTTTATACTTATTCTATTTAATATTCTCGTAATCAGATACCCAAATGACACTGTCCTTAATTAAATATTCATTAGAAGTTTCATCTTCGTAGGAGGTAACCTTTCGGACCTCTAGTAAATTATTTAATAATAATTCTTTTTCTGTTGCAGATAGAGTATTTATTTCATCTTCTAGCCAAATAGAAACTAAATGATATGCCTGCCAGTTGAGAGCAATGTTATTTAAAAATAACGGCTTTTCCAATTGAGTTTGATATTCGACGAATTTATTTTTATACTCTACTATTTGTTCATCTAAAGCTATAATTAGCTGAGAATCTAATAAATCATTTCCATTTATCTGTAATCTTAAATAAAAGTGATCAAACTTAGATTCGGCGGTCGACTTCCAACTTTGAAAAACTTCAACTAATGCACAAATCACTTTCTTTTTATACCAAATTGGTAAATCCTGTGTATCTAGATAATTAAAAGTTTTTACATAATCAAAATGGTTAACCTCTAAAAATTTATTATCAAATTGACTATTCTCTACTTTCCATTCATTCAGCTTTCTTACTCTTCTTTTCCAACCTCTAATTTTTTTCAAGAAATAATACACCTCTGTTCAAACTATTATATTTTTATAGATCTACCTTTAACAGGACCTTTTATCATGTCACCAGTAAGTGGATCCATACTTCCTAGATGCTTACCTTTACTATCATAAACCTCAATGTCGTTATGAGTATGATCCCATTCATAGTATTTCTTTTTTGAACCTTTACCACTAGTTTTTGTTTTTCCTTTATGTGATGATAGACCTTTCCACACTGGACTATTTGATTTTGTTAGTTGCTTAGAAACTTGTCTTAAAGCAGTTTTTCCCCATTTTTTTATAGCAGCTTGGATACCTGCTCTGGCTACTAAAGCTAATACCACTGGAACGGCTGGTATTACAGAAGCTTGAAGTTTTGTTGTATCATACTCATATATTTTACCAGTTTTTTGATCTCTAAAGTTGGCGATGAATACTTCTTCATTTGATTCAATGACTTCAACATCAAAATTTACTTTTATTTCTTCTCCATTTTCATCAATAAAGTTTCCATTAACCTGAATATCACCTGTTTCTTTATCTAAAGAAACATCCGTTGATGCGGTAAAATCTTCAGCATTTACTGCACTTTCTACTATAATTTCTGCACTATTATCTGTAACAACCTCAACGTTCAACCCTTCTGAAACGCTACTATCAACTTGTTGTTCTACATTTTGATCAATTAGGTCTGTTTCTTGTGTTGCAGCATTAGCTTCATGAACAATAATCCCTAAATTAGGAATTAAAGTAATAAATAAAGTCAATATCATTATTTTTATTAATAATTTTTGCATCTTTAGTCACTCCTAGTCATTTTTGTATTAAACCATAGCCAAATTCATTATCATAACCCGTACTTCCTAGATCTATTGAACGCTCAATTAAAATTTTTTTAATTTGGTCCAAGTTAAGCGTATTATCGCCCTCAGCTAATAATGCAGCTATAACACCAGTTGCAAATGCAGTTGCAAACGATGTTCCACTATATGTGGAATACCCTCCATCTTGATTAGTTGACAATATATCAACTCCAGGAGCTGCAAAATCTATTTTTCCTTTGGCAGATGAGCTAGCACGTTTAAATTCTTTATTTACTGATGATATAGATATAACATTTTCATACTTAGCGGGATAGTCTACACCCAATCCATAAGTATTACCGGCAGCAGCTACTACAATAATTCCAGAATCTACTGCTTCATCTATTGCTTTTTTTAATTCAGGACTTTCAGATTGTAACCCAAAGCTAATGTTTAATATATTAACTCGTTGTTCTATACACCAACGTATACCTTTAATAAGATGGTCAACATCGCCTTTACCTTGCTTATCAAGGACTTTGACGTCATAGAGTTGAATGTTTGGCATTACACCTAAAATTCCCAAATTATTATTTTCAGCAGCTATGATTCCAGCAATAGCAGTTCCATGGCCAGTTTCATCAATAATAGGATTATTTAAATTAATAGTATTGAATTCTTTTACAACTTTACCTTTTAAATCTTCATGTTCTTTATATATACCATTATCCAAAATAGCAACCTTGATTTTATTTTGAATACCAGTAAATCTATCTTCTATTACAGCCTTTCTTCCCCAAGTTACAGATTGTTCTTCTTTTTTGTAGGGAATGTTAGATTTTGTTTTTGATAACGTAGACTCACTATAAAAAACAAAATAAAAAAGTGAACTTCACAAAACTAGTACTGTTAGTATAATAATTAAAATCTTTTTAACCTTATTCACCTCTTTTCTACATGTTTTCAAGGTATGTATTGTAATTAATACTATTTAATCCAAATATAAAGATATCATTCGCGAAAACGCTTTATAAGTCTGCAAATTATTTCTTTTTTATGTTAATATTTACATATGGTAATTGCGATAATTAACGTGGTTTACTATACATGATATTAATGGTGAAGAAGATTTATTTGTCATAATGTCAATGAACGAAAAGCCCGAAATCTTTTTGTTATAAATAGATGTCACTGTAAAAAATGCATTAAAAAACATCTTGAACCAAATTAATTGAACTCGGCAGTTTTTTAGTACCAAGATATATTCATTTTTAACGAATTCCAACTAGAATTCTCCTTCCTCTAAGCGCAACGTAGGTGGGGATAAATTACAAAATCAGCAAAAACTTGATAAAAAGATATGACATTTCCTGAAGAGGTTCCTTCACTAAGGTAATTCTTAATATAATGAGGTTGGATTTAATACGTATGAAAATTTTCTTTAGGTACAACTACATGAATCCGAGGGAGTTTGGGGTGTTCTAAAATCATTTCTACAAATTGAGATGTTATCTGTCTTTGAATTAGAGTAATACTTAAAAGTAAAAGCGAAGAGGAGATTATAATGGAATTTAAGGAACTTATGAAGTACATAGAAGAAAATAAAGAAGAGTACTTCGAGGAATTAATGAAGACCAATGAAAATCTAATTAAAGAAATAGATCTAAAAATAGAGGAGGAAAAGTAAACTGACAAAAAAACAGCAAAGTAAATCAAATGAGTGATTTAGCAATACGGCTTAAAGACTTAGGAGTTAGCAGATGGAGAGTTCTAAAACTAAACTTTAAGTGCTCATTATTACGAAGGAATTGGTTATATAATACATAGTGATGAGAATCATAAATCTTTACTATTACGATTAATTGGTGCAAGATCTGTTACTGTATCTAAAGTTACAATTTACAAAATGCACAATTAATATACCTGTATACGAAATAATTAAACTCCCTCTATTATGATTTAAAGCAGAGGGAGTTTATTGTTTAATAATAAATTCAATTGAGCCAATTAAGATATGAATTAAGGTGAAATATCACCAATAAATCCCTCAGCACGATTAATTGATATAAATATTTTATATCAAATTTCCTTATATGACTTATAAATTCAAATATTGAAAATATCTTTTTAACGATATTTTAGTCTTAAAACCAATTCTAGCAATTAATTCACTTTCAGAAAGTCCTTGCTTAATAAGGCGAAGAATAAATGTGTTCCTCAGCTGCTGTGCAGAAATACGCCTATCTAATTCTGCTCGTTTCACTTCAAGTCGAATCATCTTTTGTATAGCAACCTCAGACAAAGCCTTTGGTGCATCATTTTCGTAAACCCATCGATAAGTACCTCGATTAAAATCAAATGCCACAAATAGGGGATTATCTGTGTGCTGTCGAGGTCTTACAGGTTCAGGGATAGTCGAATAATATTTGTAAAGCTGTTTTGTATCTTCGACTGTTAAGAAGATGGATCTAGTAACTCCGTTTTCTCCTGGAACAATTATAGTGTTCCTAGCAAACTGTATATGGCTCATATTAAGCGATACAAGCTCTTGCAAAGACAAACCATAGTTTATTATTAAATTAATTATACAAGCATTTCTATTCATGATTAGAGGGCGATATTTAGCTTGTCTCTCTGTTAATCCCTTAGTTGATAGAACAGTTTGTTTTAAAAGTGCTTCTTCCAATACAGTAATAAAATCATTGTCATTTAGTGATTGATCCGGAATTAAAGAGAGATGAATATAATCTAATGGACTAACTATACCTAAAAACATGTGTAACTTCTTTAAAACCACCCATATCCTGTGCCTTGTTTTAAGAGAATATTCTCGTTTGTTTTCTAACACGGAGAAATAAGCTTGATAATCATCTACGGATATTTCATTCCATGATTTGATATGTAAAAGCAACTCATTTTCATTCAACCATCTATAAAAATCTTTAATATCGTATGCATAGCGTTGGATTGTAGAATGTTTTCGGCCTTTTTCACTTAAATATGTAGAGAAAGCTTCTAAAGTTTTCTCTAAGTTAATTGTTTCATTCAATATAATCACCTAATTTCATTGGATATATTATAACAGAAAATAAGTGAAAGACCTGCTACCGCCCTTTGCTACGCACGGTTGCTGGCATATCCCAAAAGCAAACGGACAAACAACCCTTTGTTTTTGGGATATGTTGTTTATTAATTATAAATCCAAATAAATAGGGCTATCATAATACTCCAAAAGGGCACTACAAAAACTAATCCCCAAAGAATACCTTTAAAAAATCCAATCTCATTATAAGTATTCTTTTCTATGTAATTCATATCTTTTAGTACAGCCATGTTTAATCCTCCCAATATAAATTGTTTAGTAAAATGAAAAAAGGACAAACCTAGTCCTGGTAGGGATACGTAGGTTTGTCCTTTTGTATGAGGGTAATGATCTGTTTAATTACCATTATTATAACGTAATTTACAAATATTTTCAATTAAGTCGGACATCTTATTAACAAACATACTAGCTGTATTAAAAATCTATTATAAATATATATCTTATATATTAAAAAGAAATAAAGATAAAACTTTTATAGGTTATTTAAAATAGAGGTTAGACTTACTGCTGCAAGGGGAAAGTTGATATAAAAACATAAAAAATCATAAATTATAGAAAAAGTATCCGTAGATTCAAGGATTATTAGACTTTTAATTCTACAAAAAAGCAGAAAGAAAATACTATATTTCTACATGAAATCGGAAAGAATTTGATACCAATCGCATTATATATATTCAATCTTGTAAATAGAAGTTGTTTTACTTATTTTGGTAATCAAGTTGGTATTAATCTTCTAATTATCCACATTTCATTCAGGTTAGGCAGCTATTTGTTAACATTACTCAGTATTTACACATAACTCACATTATTATTGATGATTTTTATTAGATAAAATGAGCGACAGTAGTATTATCAGGGGTATTGAGGAAATATTATCCACATTGGATCATATTTATCCTCATATCCACTATTATTATTATTTTCCTTTTGATTTTTTGTAGGTATTATGAGATAGGTTTTAATACATTAGAAGAACACACTCTAGTATTATGTGGAGAGTTATGTATTGATAGAACCAAATTTGTATAGAAGTGCATAAAAAAAGACTCCATTTTACATGAAGTTCTTTCGATTTGGTATTTATAAATAGAGTAGTAGGAAGGTATTACTAATTAAAGAAACACGAATAGCCCTCCACTTTTGTTTTTTTCAAAAATAGAGAGCTAGTTGTTATTATTTTATTTCCATTGCAGTTAGTACCTGATCTGGAGCTGTTATTGTTACACCAGCACGTACTAAACGTTCGAAGGTACGCATAAACTCTAGTAAATTAAACTGCTTTGGTAGCTCAATCACACGAAGTTTTTCTTGTGGTAGCTTATCAATGGCTTCGATAAACCATTCACGTACATCACTTGGGATCGTGCGTTCTTTATGACCACGAACTTTTAATTTTTCTCGCATTTCAATTTCTAAAGCGATATATGCATGAAGATTCACACCTTGATCATATGCATATTTTCTAAATAACGTTTCTTCCGGGTATTTTAAATAATTACGGTGATAAGATTCTTCCGTCACAGGTACCGCAAACTTCTGCTTCAGTAGTGCATGCACATTCTTAAACATCTTCTTAATGTTGTGTAGAGAGTACATAGAATAATATAAACCGAAATTAAAGACAGCTTGCTCACGGTCACTATTTCTCTCTTTTGGTATATGTTGCGCAATAAGAGGGTAGATACCTTCTTTCGCTGCAGCATCAAGGATTTGATATTGAGATGTTTGATGTAATAGTTTTTTCAATGTATATACAATTTTCGTTGGATATCCTTCTTTTCGATCAATTATGTCACGAAGTCCGCGAATTACACTGCGGATTTGGCGATGACAAGTATGCTTTAATACATGAATGAATTTATTCATGTCTGCAGACAGTTCACCGATATTCATCTCTTGTAGAACTGCTTCTATAAATTTCGCTTTACGAGCATAGGTAGCTTTTGGTGTAAATGGATCCCTGTGTTGCTCTTCTCCAGATTCTTTTTTACATAAAAAATCCGAATGAATAGATAAATATAAGGTTGTATATCGTTTTGTATGCTTTACACCTTTTTGCATTTTGCAAATTTTGAATAGGGGATTCCCCGTACATGGTAATGCAGTTGTTAATTCTTCGATAACCGCACGGATCTGATGCGGATATTTTTTATGTAAGAAACGATACATCCCACCGAAGTGAGTTTTGTTGCCTCTTTCGTCCTGCTTGTCCAAAGAACGCTTTAATGTTGTTTCTGTATGTTGTTGCATGGCGATATCTAAGAATAGTTTCTTAGCCGCTACAGATAGCTTAAAGAAAGCCTTTGTAAATACAACAGGACTAATATATACGTATGGATTTGCTTTTCCTGTTTCCTCATTCATAAAATGAGTCAGCTTGATAGTATATCGGCCATCTACTCCGTTTTCAATGGAGATAATGTTATGTAAGTTTAATTTCTTTAATGCAATATAGAATTGAGAGTGTTGGATATAAGCAAATTCTTCTTTGTATTGCTTGTAATCTTCCCACATCATATGTATTGTTACATTTGGAATAACACCATTAGTAAAGCATTTCTTATGTAGATATAAGAAAACTTCGAGATCAGCATTCGTAATGCCGTATAATTTATGTTTTCTTCCTGTTTTTCCTGCAAGTGCAGACATTGCGCGACGTGAAAAAGATGGTTTGGCTTTTTCGACAAAGCCTTCTACGTCAGCAATACGTTCTTCGTATGTCATGTGCTGCAGAATATCTTCTAAATATGTATCTTTATAGCTGTAGTACTTCTCCTCAAATGTTTCCACAAATTTTTGCCAAGCTTTTAATGTTACTAACACAGCATTGGTTGTTTCCCCATTTAAGCTACGTTGATTACGTATCACAAATGATTTTCCCATCTTTTTCACCTCCGTTCTACAAATTCAGAAAGATATGCCAAATTACTATAAAATATTCCAATTTTGATTATAGCAAAACGAATTTTGTAAAAATGTGCTCCTTTAAGAAGAAAAATAGCAACTTGCAACAGCTTATGAAGCTAGTCGTATCAAGGGTTAAGAGAATTTCTTAATTTTTTTTTGTGTTAAGGATACCGCAAACGTGTTGCAAGTTGATTATATGTATATGAATAAGCAGAAAAAGTATCTAACCCCTTGATATATAAGGGATTAGAGTGAAAATGATAGGGGAGTTAGGGAAAGGATACCGCAAACGTGTTGCAAGTTGGTTAGCAGGATCATTAATAATGAATTGCAAGGATTACCCTTGATATAAAAGGGTTTTTTGGCACTTATAGATTGAAAATAGGGAAAGGATACCGCAAACAGTGTTGCATCTTGTGTAAAGAATAAGGGCATGAATACCGCAAACGTGTTGCAAGTTGGATGATATGTATATAAGTAAGTGGAAAAGTACCTAAACCCTTGGTATATAAGGGATTAGAGTGAAAATGGTAGGGAAGTTAGGGAAAGGATACCGCAAACATGTTGCATTTTATGTATGTAACTTACTCAAAATATAAGAAAAATAGCTTAAAAATTTTAAAATTACTAGGTTGAAAAATAAATTATACTGTTGCAAGTTGAGAGAAATAGGGAAAGGATACTGCAAACGTGTTGCAAGTTGATGAGTTAAGGAAAGCGAAGCGCAAAAGAAATGCAAGTAAAGAAGAAATAGGGAAGAGAAAAGGCAACCATGTTGCAAATTGAGGACTAAGGGAAAGCAAAGCGCAAAAAAATGTAAGTAAAGAAGAATAGGTAAAAGAA
>NZ_JAQFPJ010000033.1:0-31830 GCF_027712065.1 Bacillus cereus group sp. BcHK124 | reverse complement strand
CTTCTACAACTGATTGTTCTTCTTCAATCGCTGCTTCTTCTACAACTGATTGTTCTTCTTCAATCGTTGCTTCTTCTACAACTGATTGTTCTTCTTCAATCGCTGCTTCTTCTACAACTGATTGTTCTTCTTCAATCGTTGCTTCTTCTGCAATTAAAACGTCCGCAAAGCTTTGAACATCTTTTTTCGTTTGTTCATCAGCTTCAGCAACATGTATGAATTCATTCTTTTGTTCAATTGCTTCATTTAACACCATTTCTTGCTGCGTTTCCTCAAGTACTACAGGTTCGGCTTCTTCTGGTGCTTTTGTTTCCGCAATTACTTCCACTTCTTCTGACTCTTCTGCTTCCGCAATTACTTCCACTTCTTCTGACTCTTCCGCTTCCGCAATTACTTCCACTTCTTCTGACTCTTCTGTTTCTGCAATTACTTCCACTTCTTCTGACTCTTCTGTTTCTGCAATTACTTCCATTTCTTCTGATTCTTCTGCTTCCGCAATTACTTCCACTTCTTCTGATTCTTCTGTTTCTGTAATTACGTCTACCTCTTCAAATTCTTCTGGTATCTCCACAATGATTGTTTCTTCAAGCTTTTCTTCTGCTTTGACAATCACTGATTCTTCTGGAGCTTGCTTTTCTACTTCAATAGTAGGTTGTTCTATTTCTGTATTACGTTTCATTTCTTCTGATAATATTGTATCCTCGTGCTCTACTTTAGAAGCTAATGATTCTGTTTGTAGAACATTTTCTACCACTACATCTTTTTCTTGCTTCGCATCTTCCATACGCTCAGCAATTGTTTCATGAAGTAATTCAGCCGCTGGAACTTCCTGCGGTGCACTCATTTCTTGAGCCACTTCTTTTTCTTCTACTATAGGCTCTTGGCGTTCGATTTCATAACCGTTTTTCTCTAGCCATTGATCAACAACTGACTTTTCTTCCTTTTTACTCTGTTGATCTTGCTCATCAACTCTTTCATGACTGGAAGAAGTCGGTATTTGCCCTTCTGAGAAATCAGATAATGTATATCCTTTTTTCTCTAGCCATGCATCAACGACTGATTTGCCCTCTACAGATATTTCAAGGTCTTCTCTTTCCTTTACTTCCTCCTGCTTTTCTTCCTTTTTCTCTACTGAAGGACGATTATATCCGTAAATTGGCGAAATCATTTCTGTTGGACGAAATGGTCTACGGTTACTTTCTTGCGCTGGTGTAGATGCTTTCTTTACGACAGGCTCTCGCTCCGGTTCATATTGCATTTCCGGCTCTTCATATGTAGAAACTACCTTCTCCACATGCTGTCGTCTGCTTCTTTCCACTTTGATTCCTCTTTGAATAGGCTGATTTTCATACGTTACAGCTTGAACAGGTTGTTCTTCAAAACGCCCTGTTTCTATAACATCCTCTTCATCGAACCCATTATCCGGTACTAATGGAAAACGGCATTTACCTGCATTCCTACTTGCCATTTGTGCTTCTCTTGCTTCGGTGTAGTGGTTTACACGAGGAATTTTCGGCTGACTTTCAACTTGCTTTTGTACTTCTTTATTCATCGCTGTTTGTTCTTCCTCTTTGTTAAACAGCTTTTTCATCCAATCTAACATGCTTACCACTCTTTCTACTAAATAGTAACATCCTTTATTGTATCAGCATTCGGCAAAAAGTGCAGGTAAAATTAAGCATGTCATATTTATCCATAATATTCTAATTTACGAGTGTTTTCATATAGAAAAACGCATTCTTACATGTAAGAATGCGTTTAAGCTTTACTCTTCCGATATTCATCTACACTATCCGTTACACTTTGCACCGGTCTCAAAGTTTTTTATAATTGTTTTATAATCTCATCCATATTTCCAATATAAACTGGCTGCCATTTTTCTGTACCACGTTCTGCAGTATAAACTGGATAAGCGTCATCATCTATATTTACGAAAACTGGATCGCCCATATCCGTTTCATATCCAATTGTAATCCATCCTTCTTGCCACTTTCCGTTTTCTTCACTAATTAATGAATTTTTATGTTTATCATATCGATAACCGATTTGTCCTTTTTCTAATTCATTTTCACTAAACAAATAGATTTCATAAGTACCTAACTCGATATCTTGCTGTTTTGAAGTTTCAATTCGTTTCAGAAGTTCTGCGATTTTTGGTTGTTGTTTCATGCGTCTATCCCCTTCTATTTTTCTAAATTTTAACTATTTTGTTTATAAAACACAATATAGATTTTAAGAAAAAAGGTGACATCCTTATGAATATGAACGATTTTCTACATAAATCTATCACAACTCACAATATATCAAAGATTCAATAGAAAAGAGAGGCTGCCCAAAAGGACAACCTCTCTTTTCTTATACCAATTAAAATTTAAACTCTTGTCCAACTTCAAAGCTATCTTCTAATACAAGAATACCTTTTTCTTGTGGAGCATCTGGAAGCTCTAATTCACGTGCTGAACAAATCATTCCAGCAGAAGGAACTCCGCGAAGCTCAGCTGGCTTGATTAACATACCGCTTGGCATTACAGCGCCGATTTTTGCAACGACAACTTTTTGTCCTGCATCAACGTTTGGTGCACCACATACGATTTGTAATGTTTCTGTACCGATTTCTACTTTACAGATGTTTAACTTATCAGCATTTGGATGCTTTTCTTTTTCAGCTACATAGCCTACAACAAATTTTGGAGAAAGATCTGCTTCTACTGTTTCTTCAAAGCCGTTCTTCGCTAAAATTTCGTTGATTTTTTCTACAAGCTCTTTCGTTAATGTAAGGTTACCTGTTTCTTTTACTTCTAAGTAAGAAGATGCATGAAAGATGTTGAATCCTGCTGTTTCGTTGCTTTCACGGTCATATACGCGTGCAACATCTCCTTTGCGATCAAAAGTACGGTTCTCTAAAGTAATATCTTGTAAGGCAACAATTAGAGTGTCACCAATTCCTTCAAGGTTGTAAAAAACGTTCACTTCGTTCATCCTTTCTCTTTTCCATCTGTCTTCTTCCGATTCTTCGCTAAAATAAAGATTGGTTCAAAGTCCCCATCTTCATATACGAATGAAAGTGATGTAATCGGAACATGCCCTTCGGCAAAAAATTTCATTGTCATTTGTGCAATAATATCATAACCGATTTCGTTGACGATATCAGCAATAATTAATACATCTTGGTGAGGAACAGCAACAACCATGTCGCCAGAAATCTTTTCGCGCATCGATTGTAGTAACGATTCGTTTAAAATACGAGTCGCATCATACCCATCATTTGTGTTTAAAAAGTAGAATGTATTACCTGCTACTGTGTCTTGTTTAAATTCATAACCTAATGAGCGAGCGTTGAATAATGCCATTTCACGTACTTGTTGCTCTGTAAGCCCTAATTTTTGTAATAAACGCTCGTCAATGAGACGATATGTTTTATTCGAATCTAGCGCATAGTAAATACGTGTTTCCGCCGTATGATCCGTCATAATGAACGGATTTCCTTCTTCTGCTTGTTTCGGGAAAGAAGTAGAGCGAATAACAGGTAAAATTTTCGCCGCGCTATTTTCTTCCTTATGCATCGCAATTAACGCTTCTTGTACGTAATAGGCAACCTCTTCAATCGCCTTTTCTTTATTCACTTCCCATTTTGCTACAACTCCTGGAAGCGATACGTTAATACCTTTTTTTGAGTCTTTCTGTTCTATACGTAGAACTTCTTTCTCACTATCATACTGAAAGTCCCATTCCGGACGAGATAATCTCTTCATTAACTCGTCTTTCATCTTTTTACTTGTCATCTTCATCTCTTTTTCCTCCCTTCCAAAAAAATAACCTCCCCCGCGAAGGTAGAGGTTGTTTTACAATTCAATTGGCAAATTGCCTTATTTTAAACCTTCAATGAACTCTTCGATTTGTTCTTGTGTTTTACGATCTTTGTTTACATAGCGACCTGTTTCTTCACCTTTATTGTACGCTACAAAGCTCGGAATGCCAAATACGTCTAATTTTACGCATAGATCAATAAACTCATCACGATCTACATAGTAAAATGAGAAATCACTATATTTCTCTTCTACTTCTGGCATAAATGGATCTACGAAGCGGCAGTCTGGACACCATTCTGCTGAGAACATAAAGATTACATTCTCTTCATTTTTTAACTCTTGGAATTGCTCCATGCTTTCTAATGATTTCATCTATATTTCCTCCTCTAACGAGTGCATTTTTTCATGTTATAATCTTTCTTTTATACTACCATACATCGCGCACGGTGCAAGGTTTATGCTTGCTTTTCATCATACTTATATTGCCCAACAAGTAACTTAACAACGTGTACAAATAATTCCGTACGGTCCACATAATCATCCGTAAAAATACCGATAGCCCCTTCATGACTACGAATATCTTTTCTCTGTACAAACTCTTCCATCACTTCACTTAACTCCTTACCACCTTCAAGAGGTGCTAAAAAATCATCTGGTAACGTAATACGTGCCCCGCCGGCAACGAATGTTTTACCATCACTTGTTGCTAGCGCACCCCAATTACACATAAATAAACCGTGCTCTGTTTTCATTACGCCGCCTTCTAGTCCAATGCCAATTTGAGCTTCCCCTTCCTCTAGTGCTCGCTTCGCTCTATTGATCGCTCCTTGCATCGTCTCTTCATCTGAAAATGGCTGGTTTGCTACCCCTGAAGGAACAGAAAGAGATGTAATTGTAGCATCTTTCCAAACCTTCTCCACAGCTCCAACCTTCGTTTTATTCTTAGATCCAACTACTACTTTCATTTCATTCACCTCTATAAAAATTTATCATTTTCCCTTAATCAAATTGTTCTTTATACACGGATGCACGGCCACCACACATCGCTTGTTTGTCTCTTCACTCTAAAAAAGAAGAGTTTTTCTCACAACATTGCGGACCTCGAACCAAAAAGCAACCTTACTCTCACTTCCTACCCGAGGTTTTAATCCCCCGTGCAAGAATCAATTAAGCACTAACCGCTACCATACATCGCTCAAGCATCTATTCAACCTAAAAAAAGAAGGGTTTTTCGCCCTTCTTCTCTACGCGTTATTCTTAATTGTCTCTAACGTCGTTTTATCCGTTGCTCTTACAAGCTTCGTAATTAGCTCTTTTGCTGCCGCATAATCATCCACATGTAAAATAGAAGCATGTGTATGAATGTAACGTGCGCAAACACCAATTACTGCTGATGGGATACCTGAGTTACTTGTATGTACACGGCCCGCATCTGTACCACCTTGCGAAATAAAGTATTGGTACGGAATGTTATGTGTTTCTGCTGTATCTAAAATGAATTCGCGCATTCCTCTATGCGTTACCATCGTACGGTCATAGATACGAAGAAGAGCACCTTTTCCTAATTGACCGAACTGTGTTTTATCACCAGATGCATCGTTAGCTGGGCTTGCATCAAGCGCATAGAAAATGTCTGGTTGAATCATATTTGCAGCAGTTTGTGCACCGCGAAGACCAACTTCTTCTTGTACAGTCGCACCAGAGTATAATGTGTTTGGTAATGTTTCGTCTTTTAATTCTTTTAATAATTCGATTGCAAGGCCACATCCGTAACGGTTGTCCCAAGCTTTCGCCATAATTTTCTTTTCGTTTGCCATCGGCGTAAACGGGCAGATTGGCACGATTTGTTGTCCTGGTTTTACACCAATCTCAATCGCATCTTCATAGCTATCTGCGCCTATATCAATTAACATATTTTTTATATCCATCGGTTTTGCACGTTGCGCGTCACTTAATAAATGAGGAGGAATAGAACCAACAACCCCAATAACAGGGCCATTCTTCGTCATAACTTGAACGCGCTGAGCTAATAGTACTTGGCTCCACCAGCCGCCTAAAGGTTGAAAACGAAGCATTCCGTTTTTCGTAATTTGCGTAACCATGAAACCTACTTCATCCATATGACCTGCTACAAGAACACGCGGGCCAGTTTCATCCCCTTTTTTCAGACCAAATACGCTACCTAAACCGTCTTGTACAATTTCATCTGCATATTTGCTTAATTCTTGCTTCATAAAACGGCGTACATCATGTTCGAAACCTGATGCACCTTGTAATTCTGTTAACGTACGAAATAATTGTAATGTCTCTTTATTCACGAAGTCCCCTTCTTTCAAACCTTAGTAGAATACCTCTTTTATTGTAACGAAATTTTCGAAATGTTTCTAGTTTCTTCTTTTTTAGCTGTATTTGCTTTATAATTATTATCGGTACACTATTTTTATTTTATAGAATTGAGGTGAATATATGAGCTGGAAAGGTTTAGTAGCAGGTCTTGGCGTTGGTTTCGCAGCTGGTTATCTTGTTGCAAACAAAGTACAAGAACAATCCCATATTTCTTCAGAAAAAGCATTGAAAATGGTAAAACAAGCATTAAGTCATAAAGGTGAAATTACTGGCTCTTGGGTACATATGGTTCCAGAGACATTTGAAAAATATGATGTCGCGTATGAAGTGTATCGCGGCGGTCTTACAACGATGTTAAATGATATACAAGAACGATTTGAATTTTTAGTTGATGCTAAAACAGGTACTGTTTTAGAGGTTATAGCAGCATAAACAGGAGGGTTCCCATTAGGTGAACCTCTTATTTTTTAATCGTGGATAGTAATTGAAATTATATCGGCGATTTTTCGAATATATCGACTGCAACTCCAAATATATCAGCGATTTTTCAAATATATCGACCGTAACTCAAATTATATCAGCGATTTTTCAAATATATCGACTTACCAACAAAAAAACGACAACAAAAAGGAGACTGCTCCAACAGACTGCTGGAACACCCTCCCATTTTTATGCTTCTATACCCGTTTTCCGTTCTATTTTTTCTACGATATGACCTTCCTCATTCCACTTTACTGCGCGATAATACGCGTCATGATAAAAAGTGAACCAAGCATCGTTTTCAGCGCCATACTTCATCCACTTTTGCTTATTTTCAATGGATGTCATCGGATAATCATCATAAGCCATTACCCATAATACATTTTGATGGGCGTGCGTCGGCAATAAGTCTGCTAAATGCAGCATTGTTTCTCCTTTGCTTTCTAAAGCGATAACTGCATGTCCATCACTATGACCGCCTGTATGTGCCATTTTTATTTCATCTGTAATTTCTATTTCTTGCTGAAACGTAATAACTTGGTCTACAATCGGCTCCCAATTTTCCTTCCAATATGTATTACGGGATCTAATATTTGGGTTCCTCATTTCATTCCACTCTGTTTCGCTTACGTAAACTTTCGCATTCGGAAAAGCTGGCACAAGGTGATCCCCTTCCCATTTTGTTAAGCCGGATGCATGATCAAAATGAAGATGCGTCATTAAAACGCAGTGGATATCCTCAGGCTTTAATCCTAATTTTTCTAATGACTCATAAACCGATGATTCTTCTGTTACACCTTGGTTTCGCTTCATTTTCTCACTCAATTTACCGTTTCCTATTCCGGAATCAATGAGCATGTTGCCATCTTTCGTTTGTAAAAGTAACGGATCTGTTCGTAAATAAATATGATTTGTATCATTATGTTTATATTTACGTGACCAAAGTACTTTCGGCACAACGCCAAACATTGCTCCTCCGTCTAAATGTGTGTTCCCACCTTTTAGCCAAGTCACTTTTATATCTCCAACTTGTAACTGTTCCATTTTTCATCCCCCTTTTCTTTTAATACTAACATAAAATTCTGATTATTTTAGATACAAAAAACCTATGCATTACTGCATAGGCTCTGTACGATATTTTGCTTCTACTCGGTAAATGCGATGACCTTTACTAGAGAATTTCTCTTCGTACTCAGTCATAATGTTACCTTCAAAGTCACTGTTATGAAGATCTAAGCTTAAGTAAGTTAGTAACATACCATACTCCGCCATACTCATAAGAGAATATTCAAATAAACCTTGGTTATCTGTTTTGAAATGAATTTCTCCGCCTTCTACTAGCACTTCTTCATAATTGCGTAAAAACGTTTTATACGTTAAACGACGCTTCGTATGACGTTTCTTTGGCCATGGATCTGAGAAGTTTAAATAAACGCGATCAATCTCACCTTTTGCAAAGAAAACTGTTAAATCTTCAGCATCTTTATTAATTAATTTCAAGTTCGGTAATTCTTCTTCAATTAATTTATCAAGTGCATCTACAACAACACTTGTGAATTTTTCAATTCCAATATAATTAATATGGGGATTCGCTTTTGCCATATCATACATAAAGCGGCCACGACCTGTACCTACTTCGATGTGAATGGGTTGCTCATTTCCAAATACTTCTTTCCAGTTACCAGCGCGCTCCTCTGGATTTCCGATTACGATATGTGAATACTCATTAATTCGATCCATTGCATATGGTTTATGTCTTAAACGCATAGATGTTTCCCTCTCTTTACATAGCTATTTTAAAGGAATAATTCCTTCTTTCTGTTTTTAATCAATCTACCAAACAAAAAACCAAGTACGTACGAGCACTCGGTCCGTTTCTTTCAAGTATAAGATGTACCATTTTGATAAAAACTACATACAGCATTAAACATTCCATGACGAAACAGCTTTTTCTCTTACTTTTCTAAGAAGAGAAAAACAATCGAAAGGATGATCCGTTCATGCCAATTAATCAACAACATCAATTAGAAGTGCTGAAAGATATTTTAGTCAATCACCAAAGTGATTGTTGCGGGACAGTTTCTGAATGCGAGCAATTAGAGCGTCTCATTCAATCGTTACTCGCAAACGATAATATAAGTAGTGACGCTAAAGCAATGCTAAACGATGTATATTCTTATAGTCAATCGGGTAAATCTTCCTCTAATTTGGACAACCACATTTCCAATAATCAAGAACAACTTACTCAGTGGATTGCTGGAATGGACAATTTTTCTTAAGTATTACTCTGAAGCAAGTAGTTGCTGTAAATATTGATGCCAATATTCAGCTTCTGCTTGCTGCTTTTTTGTTGTATGCCATTGAATAGACAAAATCGTTTGTGTTATCACATACCATCTCATACGTTTAAGCAGCGATTCATCCATTTCAATATCATAGTAACCGAGCCACTCACTCCATTCTTGGCGCGGAATGTACCAATATAATAACATACCGAGGTCTAGAGCTGGGTCAGCAATTACAGCTCCATCCCAATCAATTAAAAACAACTCATCTTCATCCGACAATAGCCAATTGTTATGGTTTACATCACAATGGCATACAACGAATTCATTGTATTCAATATCCTTTAATGAATCCATTAAATATTGAAGACCTTGCTGAATTGTTTCCTCATCCCTTATATCTCCTCTTAAAACGAGTTGCAGCTGTTGTAATAACTCTTGTGCGTGAAGCGGCTGCTTCCCAAGTCTTTGAATCATCTGCACGAGTGCTTTAGAGGAGTGTATTTTTTTCAAAAGTTTCGCAACACGTTCTAGTTTCATATCCTCTGGCTCTAGCTTCTGTCCCGGAAGCCATTTTTGAGCAGAAATTACATCACCGTTCGTTACCCTTCTTGTCCAAAGTAATTTTGGAACAATTCCTTCTGCTGACAATACCGCTAAAAAGGGCGATGTATTCCGCTTTAAAAATAACTTCTGTTGTCCGTTGTGCGCAATATATGCATCGCCCGTTACTCCACCAGCCGGTACAAGACTCCACTCTTTTCCTAATAATTGTTCCAACCATTCCATATTCATTACCCGTTAACAAATCCTTATCTTTTATAGTTATGAAAAGAAAAACCGCAACATTTCTACACATGTTGTGGATTCATATATATTTTACTGTAAATGAAAAGAAAACTTGGCATAAGCCAAAAACTCTCTATTTTATTTTACAAAACCAGCCATAGAATGACAACTTATCAAAATCGTCACCTTTGTCAATTCTACATTTATTACATTCTCATCGTCAAGTAGCGATTTGTCACATTATCGTCAATATATACGTGCTAATCGGAGCGAGCCTAAGTTCCTTTCCTCTAAATGAAGAAATTGGCTCTATTTTAGCTTGCTTTTCGTTTACTAACACATGCCACGTTTCTTCTTTCGGAAGTTGCACCGTTTTCGCTTCTAAACTGCTATTAAATAAAACGACAATTTCTTTCCACGGTCCAAACGACTCTACATGCTCTAAATGATATGCAAGTACTTCTGGAGATGTTTGCAAAAAAGTCATGTGCTTTTTTATAAGGTCTGCATTTTGTAACCGGAATGCTCCGTGCTCTTTACGAATCGCAATTAAACCTTTTATATAGTTAACGGTCTCTATCTCTTTCTCTTTTCGATCCCAATCTAATTGATTAATTTCATCATTTGCATTATAACTATTTTCATTTCCTTGCTTCGTACGATAAAACTCTTGCCCAGCATGTAAGAAAGGGATGCCTTGCGACAGAATCACCATTGCAGTTGCTAGCAGATGACGTTTTTTCAAAATCTCTTCCGACTCTTCATTACTGCGCATTAGTTTATCCCACATCGTCATATTGTCATGACATTCTACATAGTTAATGCTTTGCACAGGCTCTAGAAACAAACCTGTTTCTTTCATACTCAAAAGGCTTCCTGATGCAATATACTGCAAATGATTACAGTCTACATACCCACCAAATGCAAAACCACGTTTATTTATATGAAAGGTACTCCCTTTTATCCCATCACGAAATTGATCATTAAATTGCGCAATATGCGGCATTTTCTTTGCATTATTTAACGTTGCCTTTTCCTCTGGAGGAAGTGGTGTTTGTAGATCCCATCCTTCTCCTAATAGCAGTGCATCTCGCTTTATTTTTCGCACTTCTTTTTCTATTATATTTATTGTATCAACATCTAAAATTCCCATTAAGTCGAACCGGAATCCATCAACATTGTACTCTGTAAGCCAATATAAAATAGACTCTACAATGAATTTCCTCATCATTTTCCGTTCAGATGCTATGTCATTTCCGACTCCCGTCCCATTAGAAGGCATACCATTTTCACCATGACGAAAATAATATCCTGGGACAAGCTTTTCAAATGATGAGAGCTCTCTTTCATACACATGATTATAGACAACATCTATAATCACTCTAATACCGTGCTCATGAAATGTTTCAATTAACTGTTTACACTCTACGATCCTGTTATACGGGTCAGAGGGATTTGTAGCATAATATCCTGTTGGCGCATTGTAATATAATGGATTGTAACCCCAATTATAGGCAGAAGAAGGGTTTGCCTCATCTACACCACCGAAACAGTATAAAGGTAATAGTTCAACATGTGTAACACCTAAATCTTTTATATGAGACAAACCTGTTAACGTCCCATTTCGCCCTGTCGTTCCTTCTTCCATTAGTCCCTTATATGTTCCTTTTTTACTCACTCCACTGCCCGGATGAATAGTAGCATCACGAATATGCAGTTCATACAATATGGCATCTGTCATTGCTTGTAATGGTGGTAATTGCCCTCGCTTCGTTACATTCGTCTTTTCCAAATCAATAACAACGCCGTACTTCCCATTTACAGTCACTGATTTTGCATAAGGATCCACAGCTTCGTTCCATATTAAATTAATACAAACAAGAAATGTATACTTTTCCCCGGCTAAATCGCCTTGCAATGTATGAGCCCAAACTCCATTTTCTTCTCTGTACATTTCGTAATCTGTATATTCTTTATCACTTTTATAAATTCTTACTTTCGCAAGCCTCGCAGTTGGAGCCCATACTTTAAATGTAGTTGCTTCCTTTTGGTGTACTGCCCCTAAATCTGTACCTTCGTAATAATACTTCTCATCGAAAATCGCTGTTCTTATGACAGCACCTATTTGTAAATCTGTTTCTTCATTCCGTTCATCTCGTACTGTATAATACTTCCCCACATCTAGCGGCTCTTCTATAAAGCACTCATACTTCGTTGCATCAGGAAGCGCAATTGTATGAGCAATCGGTAAATCTTTCACGTTACTTCCTTCTTGCAAACGAAATGTCCGACTTGTTCCATACGCATGTGGGAGCAAAATTGTAATTTTATTCATTTCATCTAAATAGGCATCAAATGGACGTTTTACTTTCAACATAAAAAAATCACCATCATTCTTAAAGTTAAAATGAAACGAGCTGCAAATGATAAGGCTTTTCTTATCAGCGAAGCCCTATACAGTAACACATTGTTCTTTATAGTATATTCACCTGTATAAAAAACGTTTTCATACATTCTATTTTTGTAATTTTATTTCAGCAATTGCTTTATATTTCGGTGTCTCCTTCACGTGAGATTCGTATAAAGTAATCGTATCCGCTTGAAATGATATTTCAGGCACTTCCTTTATATGTTCTAAATCAAACTTTTCTTCTCCTACCCATTTACGTGCAACAGTAATATGCGGATGATATGGGCGCGTTTCTAAAGAAAATCTATTCTCTTCACACATAACGTGTACTTGCTTTTGCAATTGAAACAAATCTTGATTTTCGCTTACCTTTGCCCAAAAAATACGCGGCCTGTCTTCCATACCAAACGTTGAAAACCCTTGTAATGTGAACGATAGTTCTTTCATTTCTATAAGTGTTTGTAATCCATTCTTTATTCCTTCTAATTGTTCCTCTGTCGCACTACCTAAAAACGAAAGGGTAATATGATAGTCTTCTTTATGTACCCATGAACGAAAGGGTAATTCCTCTTGCATTTCCTCTTTATAGTTAGACAGCACTTCTTTTATATGATTTGGTAACGTAATTGCGACAAAATAATGCAGTTCCATGTACATCTTCTCCTTCTTTCTATTGTTGCTTTTCTTTCTTATCTCATTCCATTAACTTCCCTACAAGTCTAACCAAGTTCAGGTCGTATTAATAAAGTGAAACTTTAATCAGTGGGGGTTTTCTCCATCCCCCACTGATTATCAGCCCTCACCAATCGGACTTTTATGGGCAGTTGATCCCCCCACCTAAATTCTTTGCTTTCGCTGAATTTTGAGATGGGGGTCTTACTGCCCATTAAAGCGGGATAGATGAAATGATATCGACATTTCGACAAGGAGCATCTGCTTACCAACAAACGGCACGTAATAGAAAACCGTCCCAAAGTATGTATCGGGACGGTCTTTTATTATTTATATATCCATTACTTCGCTAATTCATAAATTGCTTGCGCGTAAATTGCTGTTGCCTTTAATAAGTCTTCAATTTCAATATACTCATCTTTTTGATGCGCAAGTTCTTCTTTTCCAGGGAACAATGGGCCAAATGCAACACCAGCTTTTAACGAACGAGCGTAAGTACCGCCGCCAATTGCTAATAGCTCTGCTTTTTCACCTGTTTGTTCTTCATATACACGTTGCAACGTACGAATTAATACATGATCTTTATCAACATGATGCGGGCGAGAGTTCGAATAATCCGCCACTTCAAATCCATGAGTACCTACATATTCTTTTAACTTTGCAATCGTTTCTTCAAAGTTAGTCGTAACTGGGTAACGTACGTTTAATCCTAAATTGCCACCATTTTCTTTCGCATAAGAAAGGCGACCAACATTCACTGTTAACGGACCACTAACCTCATCTTTATAAGCGATAGTAGCCTTTTCACCATAAATATCACCAATAAATGTTTCTGCTACAAATGTTGCAAACGAAGCCCCTTTTCCATCAAGAGCAACTTTCGTTAAGAAGTTTGCCAGTAATAAACCTGCATTCTCGCCCTTCTCTGGAGTAGATCCGTGAGCTGAAACCCCTTTAATTTGCAACGTTACTGTATTACCTTCTACAATTGCTTCACCTATTTTTTTAGCAGTTTGTAAATACTCTTCATATGCTACTGTAAGTGCACTTACATCCCCTCCTGTAACAACCGCTTCTGCAAAATCAGGAACCATATTTAAACGGCGACCTGACTCAAATGAAACAAGTTCATATGTACCTTTCTTCTCTTCACTACCATTTTGCACAACTTGTATATCAGAAATTCCTTTTTCTGCATTAATAATTGGAAAGTCCGCGTCTGGCGCAAAACCGATTGTTGGCATTTCTTCGTTTTTAAAGTAGTGATCTACACATTTCCAATTACTTTCCTCATCTGTTCCTAAAATCATACGAACGCGTTTTGAAAGAGGTAATCCTAATTCTTTCACAATTTTCATCGCATAGTAAGCTGCCATCGTTGGGCCTTTATCGTCAATTGCACCACGTGCAAAAATCTTTCCATCACGAATATCTGCACTATATGCAGGAGTCGTCCAGCCATCGCCTTCTGGTACAACGTCAACGTGACAAAGAATACCTACTAATTCTTCTCCTTGTCCCATTTCAAGATGACCTGCATACCCTTCTAAATTTTTAGAAGTAAAGCCTTCCGTTTCTCCTTTATGTAACATGAACGATAAAGCTTTTTCTACACCTTCACCGAATGGTGCGCCCTCTTTCGCCGATTCTTCTTCCCATACACTTTTAATTTGTAAAAATTGTTGCGTATCACGAATTAAATCATCTTTTCGTTTTGCAACTTCTTCTGTCCAATTAATTGCTGACATCACGCATCCATCCTTCACTATATTGTTTCTTTCATCATAACAAACCGAAATCTCTTATGCCATATACGAAAACCAAATACCGAACAATTGTAATATTTCAGATATTTCTTATTAGTTTTTCTTTTATTTTTCTAAAAAAAATTGCAGGAATTTGGCGTTTTACGTAGAATTTTATGTGTTAGTTGACTGACCATATATACAATGTCAACTACCAATATTTTTCTATATGAATATTTGTTAAATTTCTGTAAAATTTAAGTAGATTAAAGCATGAATTTTATCATGTAGAGTACAATGGTAGTAACGACCTTCTTTCCTGAATGGGGTCAAAAAAACTAGTAGAGGAGTGGTTTTCTCTTGAAACCTACAACTACTCGTATGCTAACACGCATTAAATCAATTTATATGTACATCAATGAAAACGGAACGGTAACGACGAAAGACCTTGTAGATGAGTTCGGGATCACACCGCGAACGATACAACGTGATCTAAATGTGTTGCAGTTTAATGAACTCGTGTATAGCCCTTGCCGCGGTAAGTGGACAACAACAGGAAAGAAAGTGAGAATGACCTCATAACGAAAAATAATTGTATGTAAATAAATACATACCCCTTTCTAACTCATTAGAAAGGGGTCTTTTCTGCGCCTAAAAATAGTACTATTTCTCAGTATCTACTTGATATGTTTTTAACATCTCTACTTCTTCATCTGTTAGCTCTCGGTATTGTCCAAGTTCTAGCTCTTCATCTAACACTAACGGCCCCATCTCTGTTCTCTTTAGGTAGACTACTTTTTTCCCTACCGCTTCAAACATACGCTTCACTTGATGGAATTTTCCTTCTGTAATGACAAGCTCGATTTCAGAAATATCATCGCTTTTTAATATTGTAAGTGCACCTGGCTTTGTTTCATAGCCATCATCTAAAATAACACCTTTAGCAAACTCTTTTACATCCTCTTCTGTTACTACGCCTGCAACGTGTGCATAATATTTTTTCGGCACATGCTTTTTCGGAGATAACAATTGATGTGATAACTTCCCGTCATTTGTTATTAATAAGAAACCTTCTGTATCAATATCAAGTCTTCCCACTGGGAACGGATTAAAAATCGCATCTTCTAACTCTAATAAATCTATTACTGTTTCATGATTATCATCTTCTGTCGCTGAAATAACGCCTTGTGGTTTATGCATCATTAAGTAAACAAACTCTTTATATTCCACAACTTCACCGTGAATCATAACTTCTTGTTCTTCTACATTTACATGAACCTTTGCATCTTTCACTGATATGCCATCAATTTTTACAACGCCGTCTTTCAATAATTTCTTTACTTCTTTTCTACTTCCATATCCCATATTCGCTAATAATTTATCTAATCTCACGTTCTTCACCTTCTTTATTTATCATAGAAAAGGGGACGTAATTACGCCCCTTTTGATTTCAACTTTATTTTGAATCTATTGCCAAGTTTACGCTGGATTTTCTCTAACGCTTCTCCGCCGAATACTCTTTCAAGTACTCCTGTGCGAATTGCTAACAATCCGTAAACAAGACCACCAATACCTGCACAAATCGCAACCGTAATAAGAGCGCCCATTCGGCCATCCGGTGAAATCATGAAGGATAGAATCCATTGTGATAATTTCACAGTAACGACCATTACAAGTGTTAATACTGCAATTTGGAATGTTCTCTTATATACAACACCGAATGAATAGTGTGCGTATTTTTTAATTTGTTGATTTGTGTACCAAACAGAGACTAGGAAACCAACAGCTGTTGCTAGAATCGCCCCTACTGTACCGAAATAACGAATAAAGATTACGTTACATACAAATTTCAAAATAACACCCATTATCAGTGCGATAATCGCATGCTTTTGTTGGTTAATACCTTGCAGAATTGCCGCTGTTACTGTAAATAAAGCAAATAACAACGCAACCGGTGCATACCACATTAATACTTGTCCACCTAATGGATCTGAATCGTAAAATGCAGTATAAATCGGATAGGCAAGTGATGAAATACCGACAACCGCTGGCAACGTTAAGAACATATTTGCCTGGAATGTTTGTGTAATTTGTAACTTTAAATAACGGTATTGCTTTTCAGTAAATGATTTTGTAATCGCTGGTACGAGCGTTAAACTAAACGCTGTCGCAAGTGATACAGGAATCATAATTAATTTATGCGTCCACATTGTGAAAATACCGAGCGCTCGCTCTGCAATATCTCCTTGACCAATCGCTTGCATAATTGAGTTAAATGTCAATGTATCAATTTGTTGATATAAAGGAATTGTTAACCCAATTACAACGTAAGGAATCGCATATGCAAATAATTCTTTAAATAATTGAACAGTACTCACTGTCGATTCTGGTGCAGTTTGTTCAATTAAATATTGATCCAAATGTTTTTTACGTTTTAGCCAGTACCAAATGAGTACACCGAGCGCTCCAACTGCTGAAACGAATGCAGCAAATGTCGCTACCCCAACTGCTGTTGCAACTGTACCGCCAAGTACTTTAATAACGATAAAACTACCCGCTAATAAAAAGACGATACGAATAATTTGTTCAATAATTTGCGAGACAGTAGTTGGTCCCATCGATTGGTGACCTTGGAAATAACCACGAATTAAACTCGCTGCCGGTACAACAATAAGCGCAAAACTTACAAGACGAATAATCGTCGTAACTTCTCCTATATTACTGTGTACACTTTGTTTACCAAGCATTGCTTCTGCAAACAACGGCGCCGTCATGTACAGTACTAGGAATGAAAGAACTCCTGTTACTATCATCATAACCATTCCCGAGCGGAACATTCTCCGGCTCGTTTTATAATCGCCAAGCGCATTATATTTGGAAACGAATTTTGAAACAGCAAGTGGCACCCCTGCCGTTGCAATACTTAAAAAGATCGTATATGGAATGTATCCATATGTATAGAGCGTTCCGCCTTCTGTCCCTACTAATGCATGAAACGGAAAGACGTAAATCATGCCTAAGAACTTCACTAAAAATGTCCCTAACGTAACGATAAGCGTTCCGCGCAGAAATTTCGAATCGGACATACAAAAATCCTCCTACATCTACATAAAGTGAAACTTTAATCAGTGGGGTGTTCTTCCCCACTGATTATTAGCCCCCACCAATCGGGCATTTAGGGGCAGTTAATCTCCCACCTACTTCTTTGACCTAAGCAAACTTTAAGGTGGGAGTCTTACTGCCCGTTAATGCGGGGTAAAGTGAAACTATAATAAATTGAACTATTCGAGCATTCGAGAACTATTAGACTTCCCCTAACTCATAAGGTTTTAGTCCTATGGCCCACAAATAGCAGGATAGTGCTGAACTCTAACTTTTGTATTGTACCACAATTCTCTCCTTAAGCAGTACTTCACTCTATTTTTCTTTTAAGGGAAAACATGCTATTCTTTTAGGCAGGAAATGTAGAAAACGAGGTCGATATATTATGCATTATGATGTTATTGTCATCGGCGGCGGGCCTTCTGGGCTAATGGCTGCAATCGGTGCTGCAGAAGAAGGCGCAAGCGTCTTACTTCTTGATAAAGGAAATAAACTAGGGCGTAAACTTGCGATTTCTGGTGGCGGCCGCTGTAACGTAACGAACCGTCTACCACTTGATGAGATCGTTAAACATATACCAGGAAATGGCCGCTTCTTATACAGCGCTTTTTCTATTTTTAATAATGAAGATATTATTACATTCTTCGAAAATCTCGGTGTAAAACTGAAAGAAGAGGATCATGGCCGCATGTTCCCTGTTTCAAATAAAGCCCAATCGGTAGTAGACGCACTTTTAACACGATTAAAAGATTTAGGTGTAAAGATCCGCACGAATACACCTGTTGAAACGATTGAATATGAAAATGGTCAAACGAAAGCAGTCGTACTAAAGACCGGCGAAGTGCTAGAAACAAATCACGTCGTTATCGCTGTTGGCGGAAAATCTGTTCCTCAAACTGGTTCTACTGGAGACGGATATGCTTGGGCAGAAAAAGCTGGTCATACAATTACAGAATTATTCCCAACAGAAGTACCAATCCTTTCAAACGAACCATTTATTCGAGACCGTTCACTGCAAGGCCTCGCTTTACGAGACGTAAACTTAAGCGTATTAAACCCGAAAGGAAAAGCTATCATTTCTCACAAAATGGACATGCTTTTCACTCATTTCGGCCTATCTGGTCCTGCTGCCCTTCGCTGTAGTCAATTCGTTGTAAAAGCACTGAAGAAGTTCAAAACGAATACAGTGCAAATGAGCATCGATGCATTGCCAGAAGAAAATAGTGAACAACTATTCCAGCGCATGCTGAAACAAATGAAAGAAGATCCGAAAAAAGGAATTAAAAACGTTTTAAAAGGTTATGTACCTGAGCGTTACTTCCTATTCTTATTAGAAAAAAATGAAATTGATGGCAGCGAGCAAGCTGGACAAGTTTCTCATGAGAAGATTCGTGCACTTGTGAAAGACTTTAAAGAATTTACTGTAAATGTAAATGGTACGCAGTCCATTGAAAAAGCATTCGTTACTGGCGGCGGTGTATCCGTTAAAGAAATTAATCCGAAAGAAATGTCGTCTAAATTCACAAACGGCTTATATTTCTGCGGAGAAGTTCTTGATATTCACGGTTATACTGGTGGTTATAATATTACATCTGCTCTCGTTACTGGTAGAATTGCTGGAACAACAGCTGGAGAAAACGCGAAAATGAAGTATTAAAAAAAGAAACAGGGATTCCTGTTTCTTTTTTATAGGTACATGAAATTATATCAGCGATTCTACTACTTATATCGGCGATTTTTCAAATATATCAGCGATTCTGCAACTTATATCGGCGATTTTTCAAATATATCGACTTACCGACAAAAAACGACAAATATACGCTCCAGCTAACTTCCCATTGCTTTTTTGTTGCTTTATTTACCTTAGTACCTTTATATTTTATATTGTTGAATATTTGAAAAAGGGTAAGGGGAAAACATATGAGAAAAAAAGTCATGATGTCTTTAATGCTAATGACGTTTCTTTCTGCGGTAGAAGGAACGATTGTTAGTACAGCAATCCCTCGTATAACGAGTGATTTATCCGGCGTTGAACTTGTTAGCTGGGTTTATGCAATTTACATGCTTGCCACAGCGGTTTCAACTCCAATATACGGAAAGCTCGCTGATTTATTCGGCCGTAAAAAAGTTTTACTTATCGGAGCTACAATCTTTTTAGTCGGTTCTGCACTTTGCGGTGTCGTTACATCGATGGAACAATTAATCTTCTTCCGTGCGCTTCAAGGTATCGGTGCTGGTGCTGTTATGCCGATCACAATGACAATTATTGGAGACTTATATAGCGAAGCGAAAGACCGCGCAAAAGCACAAGGCTGGATGAGTGCCGTTTGGGGTGTATCTGGTGTTATCGGACCGTTAGTAGGTGGATTTTTAGTTGATTCTCTTTCTTGGCGTTATATTTTCTTCTTAAACGTTCCATTTGGAATTATCGCCTGCTTAATGATTGCCATTTACTACAAAGAATCTATTAAGCCTGCTAAACACCATATCGACTATCTTGGTGCAACAGTCTTCTCATTAAGTACGATTGCTCTACTATACGCGTTATTAACAGGTAGCAGTAAGCAAAACTGGGGAGACATAACAATTATCGGCCTATTAATCTTCGCCGTCGTTTCATTCATTATTTTCTTATTCATCGAGAAAAAATCTCCGGAACCATTAATTCCGCTAGCACTTTTCTCTAACCGTACATTATCTACGATTAATATATTAACGCTTATTGCTGGCGCAATGATTATTAGCATTACAATGTACCTTCCAATTTGGAGCCAAGGTGTATTAGGAAAAAATGCGACAGAAGCTGGACTTATTTTAATGCCAATCCCTGTTATGTGGACATTTGGCGCTATTTTCTCTGGTAACTTAGTAGGAAAATTAAAAACGAAACAAATCATTTTACTTGGAGCGAGCATTTTATCAGTCGCTACGTTCTTATTATTTACATTATCAACAAACTCACCATCGTTCCTTATTTATGTAGCAGTCGGATTATTCGGCTTAGGAATGGGGCTTGTGACACCGATTTACATGGTAACAATTCAAGCAGCCGTACCAGCTCATACACGCGGAACAGCCGTTGGTTTAAACACATTTATTAATACATTTAGCCAAACGTTAGGTGCGGCAATATTCGGTACAATCTTCAATACGATGATTCACGCACGTGGTATTAAAAACCTTGATCTTGTATCTGGCGGACATGGAGGTACTACAACAAACGTAGTAACTGAATCGCAATCCGCATTAGCATCAAGTGTACACGTCATTTATATGAGTACTTTTGTATTGGCAGTATGTACATTAATTATCGCTTGGCTTTTATTAAAGCCCGCTACACAAACGAGTGAGCAATAAGAAAGAGGATGACCAAAATGGTCATCCTCTTTTTACTCCTCATTCTCCACAATATGTTTCAACATGGACAATTTATTATCCCAAAAACGTTCATAATACGAGAGCCACTGTTGTAATTCCTCTAATGGTTCTGGATGCAAGCGATATATTTTCTCTCTTCCGCTTTTTCTTCCGCTTACTAAATTCGCTTCTGAAAGAATATGAAGGTGCTTTACAACCGCAGTACGACTCATCGGAAAATGATCCGTTATTTTGGAAATCGGTAACTCTTTATCACTTAATAACCGTATTACTTCTCGGCGGGTTGGATCAGCAATTGCTTGAAACACATCATATTTCGCTGCTGATGAGGACACTTAGCCTTCGACAACCTTTTTCAGTTTTTCATTTACAATCGCTACCCAGCCTCCGCTCATTCTGTCGCGAATAATAGAGCTCTTCGCATTCGCTTTCGGAAGAATTTCATCAGGGTGTTTCCAGCCGCCGTGAATTAACGTAAATTCTGTTTTATTATCTCCTAGGTCTTTCAGATGAAATGAAACAACCCAGCCATCTGTATCCCATGAAAAAGATAGATGATTTGGCTCATCGATTTCTAATACTTTACATGGTGATGGTCCAAATGGTGATTGTACATGAAATTCATGTCCTACCTCTAATACGAAATCATTTGGCATAAACCATGAGGCAATCCCTTCTGCAGTTGATACTACATTCCACACCTTTTGAATAGACGCGTTAAAAACGATCGTTTGTTTAATGTCAGTTAATGGATTTTGTTGTTCCATTTTCATTTTCATTCTCCTTTATTCGGCAATCAAATATAACACCTTTTGGTTACACTTAGATAATATAACACCTTTTAGTTTCATGTCAACGCTAACTCTTTTTTACTGTTGAGAAATTCTCAACATTTTTTCAACAGGACAAACACCCTCTGAGCATTCCCTCATAATATACTCACAAAGGCAATAAAAAATAAAAACTTTTCTCAATATGAAACTCCATCATTCATCTTGAAAGAAGCGCCTTACGTATATCATGCGTATTTCGTCTCTCCTCCTTCCCTCAGGGACACTACGCGAGATATGAAAAATCAGAAGGAATATGCCCACCATTTGAGTAGGTAGTTATTTCTCTTCTCCTCAACATTTCCTCAGGAGCGAAATGACTACCGACTCACTTTTTCAAACAAAAATAAAAAGGGGATGAAAGCTATGTTCTATTGCATTAACTGCTCTGACATTCACCATGAAAAACATCCGAATGATAAAGTATTCAAAAACGGGTTTTATATTGATCCATTTTTAGGTGATCGTTATCACCTTGGTATGTGTAAAGATGCCCAAAATCATCAGACAGGGGAGCCTCTTTTAACTACAAAACAATTAGGCACAACCCAATCTATTATGAACGTATTACCGACACATGTTGTCCCAACATAAAGCATAAAAAAGAGCTGGCTCACCCAGCTCTTTTTTATGCTTTATAAACGATCATTGCTGAAAAACAATAAATTTGGTTTTCGTCATCATTAATAGAAACACCGACTTGGTACTTAATATCTACAAAGTTACTATCATCAATCTTTTTCAAAAAAACATTTACAGCGTCTTCTAAGTCTTTTTCGTGACTTTCATCAAACACTTTCACACGAATCATGTTAACACCATCCTAGATCGCAGCCCTCCGCCGCTTGATTATTGCCACGGTGCGTATCTATGATGCGATAAAACTTTCCGTCTTCATATATATATCCGTCTTCTAACACATATTGTTTACCTTCAGTATAGACATAAAACTTACCTATCATAAATTTACTCGTATATAATTCCAAATAATCTGGCCTAAATTTAGCTACAACTTTATTTGTAATATCAATTTTTATTGTGCGCCCCACCTTCTCTCCCTCCTTTGCAAAGAACGGATTTAGGTATATTGTATTAGCGATTTTACATTTTATGCTTAAAAATAAGTGGATATGCCTCCTTTCTCCGCCTGTACTATTTTTCTAACAAAATCATCAATAAGTAAAAGCAAAAAAATATATATAAAAGGAACTTTTACTTATTGACTCAAATATAATTATTATGGTATTATATAAAATTTGACATTCCCATTCACTTATGCTATCATTAAAGATGGTTACCACATATGGAGGTGGATGATTTGTTTCAAATTGGTGATAAAATCGTTTATCCAATGAACGGCGCAGGAGTCATCGAAGCCATTGAAGAGAAAGAAATATTAGGAACAACACGTCAATATTGTGTAATACGTATCATTAGTAAAGATATGCAAGTAATGCTTCCGATGGATCAATTACAAAAATCAGGTATTCGTTATATCGTAGATAAAGGTACGTTAGATGATATACTTCTTGAATTTCAAAACGGGGAATCAGATACATCACTTTCCTGGAAACAAAGATATACAATGAATATGGAAAAAATGAAAAACGGCAATCTGCAAGATAGTGCAGAAGTTGTTCGAGATTTACTTCGCCGCAATAAAGAGAGAGCTTTAAATGCGAGCGAAAAACAAATGCTAGATAACGCCCGAAAAATGATGATTAGTGAAGTTGCACTCGTGCAAAATGTTTCTGAACATCAAGCAACAGAATATCTTCAAGACACTATTAATCACTAAATTTAAAATAGCTGGCCGCTATTTTTTTTGTGTAAAAAAAGGACGAAGAGTTTTATCTCTTCGTCCTTTTCTATTACCCACGCCCAGCTTGAAACGATGGATATAACGTCATTCCACCATCTGCAAATAGCGTAATTCCAGTTACATAACTCGCCTCTGAGGAAGCGAGCCACGTTACTACCGCTGCAATTTCTTCTGGTTTTCCAATATAGCCCATCGGTATCATACTTTCTACGTCAGCACGTTTTTTAGGATCAGCAAACTTTTCTGCATTGATCGGCGTATTAATTGCACCTGGTCCTATATTATTTACTCGAATACCTTTTGGCGCATATTCCATCGCTAACGTTTCTGTCATCAGTTTCATACCGCCCTTACTTGCTGCATAGTGCACGAATAAGGGCCACGGAATTTTCTCATGAACACTAGACATATTAATGACAGACCCTTTAATATCATGTTCTACAAAATATTTAATCGCTTCTCGGCTTCCTAAAAAAGCACCTGTTAAATTTGTGTTAATTACCCGATTCCAATCTTCAAGCGGCATTTCATGCGATGGTACCGCATTTTCTATCCCGGCATTATTAATCATAACGTCAAGCGTACCAAACTCTTTTACAGCAGATTGAATGAGATTCACCACATCTGATTCGACTGTTACATCACCTTTTACAGCAATCGCTTCTCCGCCTACCTTTTTAATTTCTTCTAACACATCATTCGCTTCTGATTCTCGTGAGCGATAGTTAATTACTACTTTTGCTTTCTCCGCAGCAAACCTTACTCCTATCGCTCTTCCAAGACCAGTTGCTGATCCTGTAATAACGACAACCTTTCCTGCTAAATCACTATACATTCCAATACCTCCTTTAACTTTTTGCTATACCTAACATAATTCCGGCTGCAATAATAAAAACGATACCGACAACAATCCCTGTTAATTGGCGTTTCGTTTTTCTTTCACCTAATATAAGAATCCCGCCAAGCGTCGAAATAATAATTCCCATTTGCGATAGCGAAAAACTTGTTGCCACTCCGACACGCGGTTGCGAAATGAATAAAAACATATTTCCAGCTGCCCAAATTAATCCTGGAATAATATTTCGTATTGCATATTTATTAAATGGATGATGTTTAAACGTAAGCAAAATCCCTCCTAACACCATACCAACTGCTTGTGGCAACAAAGCTGACCAACCATCTACGTTAAACAGTCTAATCACTACTACGTAAACTAAATAACCGACTGTTGAAATAAATAAAATGATAATGCCCCTTTTAAAATTCCCCGCTTGCTCTGCATTCTTTTCTTCTTCACTTTGAAGCGATGTTAAAATAACACCGATAATAATACAAACGAGAGCCAATACACCAAGGACGACTGATATTGTTGTGGACCACTCATGAAATACGATGACTCCAAATAAAGTTGTCGCAACTAATTGAAGTCCTGTTGAAATGGGCATCGTCCTTGAAACGCCCATTAAATCAATACTTTTTAATTGATTCGCCTGACCAAGCGCCCAAAATAAACCTGATACAATCCCAACTCCGATAACAGTAGGAGTCAATACTGGTTTCATAAAAATATAAACAACAATTGAGAAAATAAGTGCGCCAAACGTTGTACCGAGCGTTTGACTATAAGGCCCCCCGCCCAGTTTTACGTTAAATAGCACAATACTTCCCCAAAATATAGCTGGTAAAATCGCTAAAAATATATCCATCGCTCATTACCTTTCTTTACTAAATGTCATAGGTTATCACTCTGAATCAGTAGAGTGAGCTTTTATTTTTTCTTTTTGACGTTCACAAACTTTTTCTGCAATAGCACCAGAAACATTCTTTTCCCGCTCCACTTTCTTTATCTTTACGTGATCTAAATGATCCTCCAAAGTAAGTGTAACTTTATCATTCGGCGGATTATGCGCACCTTGGAACGTAAGAAATTGTAGCGTAATTTCAAATCTAGGAACGAACTCACCGTTCTTGCCGAGACGCTTTATATTGATAACTGAAGCACATTCATATTGATCTTCTGTCACTTGCCTAATAACTGAATAGTACCTATTCGATAATGCACTCTCTAAAAGTTGTTCTCTTGATTCTTTTGCGAAAGAATCACTTGGAGAAGAGAAAAAAGCCACACATAGCATTGTTATAACTGCACATATTTTTTTCATAGTTCCCTCCTTGTTCTATACATTAGTGTTCTCAAAACTGCCATAAAAAAACGACTTTCCCTATGTAGGAAAGTCGTTTTAATGAATCCAATATTAACCACCGCTCACTGGTGGGATAAGTGCAACAACATCACCAGATTGAATCGTATCATCTTCATTTGCATATTCTTCATTAATCGCAACCATAATTGGTGTCGATACTGGCACATTATATTCAGTTGCAACAATATCTTTTAACTCTGCAACCGTAATATTTTCTTTCGCTATTTGTAATTCACTTCTTCCTGCTTCTTCTTGCAAGTTCGCAAATAACAATACTCGAATCATACTTATAACTCCTTCCCAGGCTCTCCCGCCGGATATGGCGTTTTTTCTAATTGATCGCCAATCCAAGAGTCTCCATCTTCCCAAAACTCTTTTTTCCAAATCGGAACAATTTGTTTTATGCGTTCCATAATATATTCATTTGCTTCATAAGCCGCTTTACGATGCGGCGTTGAAACAGCCACAACAACCGCGATATCAGAAATTTGCAGTGTACCGATGCGATGTGTAATCGCAACGTGTGTACCTGGCCATTTCTCTTTCACTTCTAATCCGATTTTCTCTAGCATCTTTTCTGCCATCGTTTTATAAGCGACATATTCTAAGTATAATGTACGACGCCCTTTCGTAAACTCTCTAACCGTTCCAATAAATGTTGTAACAGCACCACATTCGCGGCGAATAACCTTATTCGCTACCTTTTCAATTGAAATTTCTGTATCAATTACTTCATAATACGTATTTGTCATTTCGCACTCCTTACCGTTTGTAAAAACCAGTCTATGTACAATTCTTCTTCTGTTATATGAAATACTTTATATTCTTCTCGTAAGTTTGCAGGAGCATCATACCACGTAATAACTGCTACTATATTTTCTACTTTCTGTAAAAGTTCAACGTCTTCCGCAGAACGAAGTAACACTACTTTCGGATAGCTCTCTTTTTTATAGCCCTCGATTACAATTGTATCTACTTCAAAAAACTCATATAGGCGAATAATTTCTTGCAAAGACCATTCTTCTCTTAATGACGACATGGAAAGTAATCCAGCGCCTTCTACACTACTTACGATCGCACCGGCCTTTCGGTGCCTTTCACTATCTTTTTGCGCTACTTCTGGAAAACCTCCGTGTCCGTGATGTTTAATGGTAGCAACTTTTATTTCACTTTCGGCTAATGCATGCACCAATTTCTCAACAAGTGTTGTTTTCCCACTATTTTGATACCCTACTATTTGTAAGATTGAAGGGGCTTTTCCCATGGCCAATCACATCCCTCAGCGTGCTCTAACAATAATACAGACACTTTCATCCCTGCCTCAAAGCCTCTCGTTCCTCCAGGCAACACAATAAAAGCATTCGCATCTGCAAGTGAAGATACCGCACTCGATTTATCTAAACCGACCGGCATCGCTTGTAATGCCCCGTCCACAATTGTCACCTTTGCTCTTACAAAACGAGTAAACGGATTCGGCTTTGGAAAATCTTTTTGTAAAATAGCATCTGCTCTATATACGTGAGGTTCTTTCGCATACAAATATGTTTTTATAACCGGATGCACAAATAACTCAAATCCTACGTAACAAGCTGACGGATTCCCTGATAAACCGAAAAGTAACTTTCCATCAACTTCAGCTACGGTCGTTACACTTCCTGGTCTCATCGCTATTTTATTAAAGAGTACATTCGCTTGTAATTTTTCATAAATAGCTGGCAAGTAGTCATAATCTCCTACCGACACACCGCCTGTCGTAATTAAAATATCAACTTCATCCATCGCTGATTGAACAGCTGTAAAACATGCATCTAACTCGTCGGCAAGTTGGCCATAATACCGAATTTTACCTCCGGCTTTCATAATTTGAGCAGCAATCATATAAGAGTTACTATTTCTAATTTTCCCCGGCTGTAACGACTCATGTACTTCTAACAATTCACTTCCTGTCGTCACAATACCAACAACAGGCTGTTTTACAACTTTCACAGTACTATATCCAAACGTCGCTAATAAAGCCGCAACACCTGGATTGATTGCAACCCCTTTCTGAACGAGAACTTGATTTTGCTTTATATCTTCTCCTTTAAATGACACATTGTCACCACTATAAAACGGACGCTTTAACTTCATATATGTTTTTCCGTCCTTCTCAAAACCTTCCGTCAGCTCTAGCATGACGACTGCATTACAATCCGCTGGAATAGCTGCTCCTGTCATAATACGAACCGCCTGAAAAGATCCTACTGCATCTAGAAAAACAGACCCCGCTCCGATTTCTCCTATTACTTCAAACTCAATTGCATTCTCTTGATTTGCTTCTTTCGTATCTTCCGCTCGAATTGCGAAACCATCGTAAGGAGAACGATCAAAATGAGGAACGTCATGATCAGAGACAACATCCTCCCCAAGAATTCTCCCGTAACTTTCCGTAATAGAAACCTCTTCTACTTCACCAATTTTCGCATATTCCATTACTCTCTCTACTGCCTCAGCAACTTGAATCGGAATTCGTTTTTCTACCATCGTTTCTCACCCCATATTTGCAATTTTTTTTATCTCGATTAAACTTTATATATTAAATAGAAATTACTTCAAGGAGGAATTCCATGTCTTCATTCACACACTTTAATGACCAAGGACGCGCGAAAATGGTTGATATAAGCGACAAAAAAGCAACCGTTCGAACAGCAATTGCGTGCTCTAGCATTGTCGTTACAAAAGAAATTTACGATAAAATCTCTCATAATGAAATTGGGAAAGGTGACGTATTAGCAGTTGCACAAATCGCTGGTATTATGGCTGCAAAACGCACTTCTGACATTATCCCAATGTGCCATCCTTTATTATTAAAAGGTGTTGACGTTTCTTTCGATTGGAAACAATCTGATGAACAATATCGATTACTGATTGAAGTAAAAGTTAAAACAGAAGGTAGCACCGGTGTTGAGATGGAAGCTTTAACAGCTGCTTCCGCTACCGCTCTTACTGTGTACGATATGTGTAAAGCTGTTGATAAAGGTATGATTATTGGCGAAACGTACTTACTTGAAAAAACAGGCGGAAAAAGTGGAGATTATGCGAGAAAGTCTTAACCTTCTCCCTGTTGAACCTAAAGGATTTCCCTTTAGGTTCAACCTATATATCTTGCATATAAACGTTTTGCTACATTTATATCATTCGTCCCATGAATAAAAGCTCTGCCATCTGTAAATAAAACGAAACGAAATTCCTCTACTAGAAAAGATACTAAATACGGAGTAGCCTTTACATCCACACTTCTTTGTAAGCGCTTTTTAATTTCTTCTAAATTAAATTCATTCCGCACACCTGGACGGATTTGTACTGTATTTCGTCCACATAACACTTCTGTTTTCGTTTGTGCTTCAAATGTTAAACTCGGATATGTACGTAATCTCCCGCAAGATAAACACGTTTCTTTTTTCTGTCTATTCACTTTAAATGCCATCTGTTGATTATTCCAAAGATCAAACGATAACATCGTTTCGCGAAGTGCCCCATAGTCTTCTACTAATATTTTCAGCGCTTCCGTTATTTGATGCGCAACTACTAATTGTACTGCCGGCTGTATAATACCAGCCGTATCACATGTTGCTCCGCTCGCCGGATGCTCCATTAAACAGCGGAAACACGGTGTTTTTCCTGGTAAAATTGTATACGTTACTCCGTAGCTCCCAACGCAACCACCGTATATCCACGGAATATTATACTTTTGTGAAATATCATTAATAAGAAGACGCGTTTCAAAATTATCTGTCGCATCTAATATTAAATCTACATCCTTCACTAACTCTTCCATTTCTTGCACTGTTACATCCGTCACAACCGGATTTATTTCCACCTCAGAATTAATCGCTTTTAAATGCTCTGCCGCTGCTACCGCCTTCGGTTTATACTGCGTTGCGTCTTCTTCTGTATATAATTGTTGCCTTTGTAAATTACTCCACTCTACATAATCACGATCCGCAATTGTTATTTTTCCAACACCTGCTCTAACAATTGCTTCTGCATTTGCTGCGCCAAGAGCTCCCGCACCAATAATAAGCACATGCTTTTCTCTAATTTTTCTCTGTCCTTCTTCTCCAACACCAGCAAATAATATTTGCCTTGAATATCGCTCCTGCATACGATAGCCTCCTTTCTTATCCTCCTATATAAGACATTTCAATTTTCGGACGATTTTTTGCACTTTCTTCCGTCCGTTCATCCGAATACCTATCTTTTCTATTCATCCATACATCTTGTATAACGCTTACTAACTCCTCATCCGAAAGATTTCCTCTAAGAAGTTCCCTTAGGTCGAGTCCCTCTGTCGCAAATAAGCAAGTATAAAACTTTCCATCTGCTGAAATTCTCGCTCTCGTACAAGAGGAACAAAAGGACTCAGAAACAGAAGTAATAAAACCGACTTCAGTATTTGTTCCAACGTAACGATATCGCTTCGCAACTTCACCAAAATAATGTGCTTCAACTGGCTCAAGCGGATACACGCGATGAATCATCTCAATTAACTCTCGTTTCGTAACGACTTGATCAAAGTTCCATCCATTTGTACTACCCACATCCATAAACTCAATAAACCTAAGCGAGATTCCTTGCTCTTTAAAATACGCAGCCATTGGAAGTACTTGATGATCATTCATCTCTTTTTTCACAACCATATTTACCTTTACATCAAGCCCGGCCTCTTTTGCAGCCATAATTCCCTTTATAACAGGTTTCGTATTAATATTCCGGCCATTAATAGCCTTAAATACATCATCATCTATTGCATCCAAACTAACATTTACTCTATGTAATCCAGCTTCTTTTAATACTTTTGCTTGCTTCGTTAAATGAATTGCATTGGTCGTTAACCCTATATCTAATAGCCCGTCAATTTTCATGAGACGTGCAATAAGTTTTGTTAAATCTTTACGAAGTAGTGGCTCGCCACCAGTAAGTCTAATTTTTCGTACACCGATACTAACAAATAATCTTGCCAATCGCTCAATTTCATCAAACGTCAGTAAAAACTCATCTTTCAAAAAAGCATAATCTGGCCCAAACACTTCCGCTGGCATACAATATGTACATCTAAAATTGCAACGATCAATGACAGATATACGTAAATCTTGAAGCGGGCGTCCAAAAAAATCTGTAACCATCTCCTGCATCGCCACCCTCCCTTTCTGCCAAATTTATCTCTTTTCATTCTATTATAATATATTTTCGAACTGCGATGTTTTTGCTCGAGTGAATAAAGTAAAACTTTCCTAACCAATTAGATTACCTACGAATAACGAGGTAAAAACCTTGAAGCATAAAAGCCCCAAGGTTTTCTTCCTATTAACTTAATCTAATAATAGTTAAAGTAGCTCCTGGCGTTGCCGTAGATAATGTAGCGATTGCAACTAATCCAAATAACTGCAGACTAATAGCAGCTCCAGCAGGCAAATTAGCAATGATCGTTGCACTAAATGAACCAGTAGCAACTGTCGGAGCGTTTATCGTTCCCGCAAGCGGACTGCCATTTACAGTTATACGAGAACTTACAAGTAATCCTGCCGTTAGATTAATTGTATAAGCTATATAATAATTCCCTGCACTTGCAACTGTAAATACAGTATTCCCACCACTAACAGTTATTCCCGGTCCAATATTTTGATTGTTTGGTAACGGAATATTCGTGCCACCTAATAAAACGGAAATAGCGGTTCCAGATGTATTATTCGCAAATGCATACGTTGCAGTTGTACTAACTCCAGTCGCCCCGGTCGCTCCAGTGGCTCCAGCTCCGGTTGGACCTGTATCTCCAGTTGGACCTTGTGAACCTGTTGCTCCGGTTGCCCCTGTAGCTCCCGTTGGACCTTGAGTTCCTTGCGGGCCTTGAATTCCTTGGGGACCTGTCGCTCCGGTTGCCCCTGTAGCTCCCGTTGGACCTTGAATTCCTTGCGGGCC